>JAZPZK010000018.1:0-4720 GCA_045544675.1 Acutalibacteraceae bacterium | reverse complement strand
TCTAAACTTTTTTCAAGTTTTTTCGTATTGACTTTTTTCGCACCTCCGAGGTATTCCTCAAAGAATGCTTGCATATATTATCACCTCTTTTCTCTTTTGTCAACAGTTTTTTACAACTTTTTTTGGCAGTTTTGCACTAATCCCTTCACTTCTGTACTCTAAGCCGGGTGTTTTTGTGTCCAAAACTCAAAATGGCACTAGATGTTGTATGTGGTTTCGGTTTTGTTCAGTTTGGTCTAGATGTAGATATGTCAGAAATATACAAAAACTCAGGCTTCGCACCAACAGGAAGCCTAAGAAGCATTTAAGTTATCTTATCTTTTCCCAAGGTAATCAGCCAAAACCGTTCCGCCGATTCCCAGTGCCAGAAGAATTATTCCTGTCAAAATCTCTTCGTTCACTAAAAGGCTAATACCACCATACCTTAAACACATCGACACAACGCTTAAGGCAGTAGCGTACCATACGCCTTTGTAAGTTCTGTAAAACAATATAATGTCCATAATTCAACCATTCCCTTGCTTTTATTTATAGTTGATTATATAACATTTTGTTATAATTGTCAATATAACATTTTGTTTTACCTATACTTTTTTATATATGATAAAAAGGACGGTATTTCAATGTATAAAAGAATACGTGATATGCGTGAGGACAGAGACCTTACACAAACCGATATTGCAAATCATCTCAAATGTTCTCAGGTGTGCTACTCATATTACGAAAACGGTCAAAGGGACATTCCTACCGATGTTCTTGTTAAACTCGCCAACTTCTACAACACAAGCATAGACTACCTTCTCGGTCAAACAGATAATCCAGCACGATACAAGTGACACAAACAACATAAAAGAGCAACCCTCATCTCAGGATTGCTCTTTTATTTATACTATATATTATATCGTATATTCCGGCTTCACATAAATCCGGCGGGCAGGTTTTACCCTTTAATACCCGAGTTTCCCGCGATTGCGCATTGCGAATTGCGCATTGCGCATTGTCCTTTGCTCGCCGCAAAGGCGTTACTTTCTTGAAAACCCCTCAGTCAGAACTTCGTCCTGACAGCTCCCCTTTCAGGGGCGCCGAGAACCAAAGAACTTTTGTTATTTTATCAGTTCAGGATTATCTTTTTCAGTTCATCCGTGTTCTCTGCTATATACTCCGCACCCGATTTTCTCAGTTCATCCTCATCACGGAAGCCCCAGGTCACACCAATGCACTCAAGTCCGGCGTTTTTAGCTGTCTGAACATCCACCTCGCTGTCCCCTATATATATGGTATGCGCTTTCTCGCTTTTCAGATGTTCCATTGCCCTAAAAACATTTATCGGCGCAGGTTTTCTTTCGTTTTCATCACTCACGCCGATTGCTTCATCTATAAGTCCGCAAAAATAATCCTCGCAAAGACCCGCAACAGCACTGTGCAGCTTATTTGACACCACCGCCGTAACGATGCCTTTCTCCTTCAGCTCACCAAGCAAGCTGATAATACCGTCATACGGCGCAGTACGGTCCTTCATATGAACAAGATAGTGCGTCCTGAATATGTCAAGACATTTCTTTTCCGATGCCTTATCCGTACCCTCAGGCACAGACCGTTCTATAAGCTTCACAACACCGTTGCCTATAAACCGACGTATTTCCTCAATCGATCTTTCAGGGTAGTCCATACTCTCCAAAGCGAAATTCACCGATGCGTGAAGATCCCCGAGAGTATCAAGCAAGGTTCCGTCAAGATCAAAAATAACTGTACTATACATTTTATCATTCCTTTATATATGAATCAGATGATTCGGCGGCACAGCCACCCTTACTGCTTACTACTCAAAAACCTCCGCAGTCAGCGGAGGTTTTTTGCGGTTATCTGATAGTGCCTGTATGCCAGATATCTCTTGCGTAATCGTTGATTGCACGGTCAGCTGCGAAGCGGCCTGCGCCTGCAATATTCATAAGAGACATTCTGTTCCAGCGGTCTCTGTCCTTCCATACGGTGTCGATATACTTCTGCTTCTTTCTGTAGTCGGCGAAGTCAGCGAGTACCATATAAGGATCGTGGTGAATAATTGTGTTTCCGATTTCGGGGAACTGCTTGCCGTTTATACCCTTCTGAATGAAGTCGATAACCTTGCGAAGCTCAGCGTTGTTGTTATAGTAATTCATGGGCTGATAGCCTCTGTTCTTAAGGTCAACTGCTTCGGGAGTAGTCATTCCGAAAAGGAACATATTGTCATCTCCCACAGCCTCGTGGATTTCTACGTTTGCACCGTCAAGAGTACCGAGAGTGAGTGCGCCGTTTATCATAAACTTCATATTACCTGTACCGCTTGCTTCGGTACCTGCAAGAGAAATCTGCTCACTGATGTCTGCGGCGGGCATAAGGGTTTCAGCCATTGATACGTTGTAGTCCTCGAGATAAACAACCTTGAGTCTGCCTCTCATATCGGGGTCATTGTTGATAAGATTGCTGAGAGCACAGATCATTTCGATAATCTTCTTTGCAACAAAGTAGCCTGATGCAGCCTTTGCGCCGAAGATATATGTGTGAGGTACATAGTCGCCGTCGGGATTTTCCTTGATTTCGAGATATCTTGCGATAATCTGAAGTGCGTTGAGATGCTGACGCTTGTATTCGTGAAGTCTCTTTACCTGAACGTCAAAAATTGAGTTGGGGTCAAGCTCGATGCCTGTCTTAGCCTTAACGAGCTTGATGAGCTTTTTCTTGTTATTGAGCTTGATAGCTTCAAGCTTGTCAAGTACCTTCTTATCGTCTGCAAACTTCTGTAATTTAAGAAGCTCGTCTGCCTGATATACAAAGCCGTCACCGATGAGCTCTGTGATAAGGGCGGTAAGCTCCGGGTTTGACTGACAGAGCCAACGTCTGTGAGCGATACCGTTTGTTACATTCTTGAACTTGTCGGGAGTGAGCTGATAGTAATCGTTGAATACTGTATCCTTAAGAATCTGACTGTGAAGAGCAGATACGCCGTTAACGCTGTGGCAGGCAGCAACACAGAGGTTTGCCATTCTGATAACACCGTTTGAGGTAACTGCCATATTTTCAACCTTACCCGCATCGTGGGTTACCTCCCAGACGTGTGAACGGTAGCGGTTGTCGATTTCCTTGACAATCTGATGAATTCTGGGAAGAAGGCTCTTGAAGAGGTCCTCGGGCCAGCATTCAAGTGCTTCCTTCATAACGGTGTGGTTGGTGTAAGCGCAAGCCTTTGATACAATATTCCATGCATCGTCCCAGCCGTAGCCGCATTCGTCAAGAAGGATTCTCATAAGCTCGGGGATAGCAAGTGTGGGATGTGTATCGTTGATGTGTACTGCGTTCTTTTCTGCAAAGTTTTCCATAGTGCCGAAGTGGCGAAGATGTCTTGCAACGATATCCTGCACTGAAGCGGAAACAAGGAAGTACTGCTGCTTGAGACGAAGGCTCTTACCCTCGTAGTGTCCGTCGGAGGGGTAGAGAATCTTGCTGATAACCTCAGCCATAGCCTGCTGCTCCATAGCCTTCATATACTGACCCTGGTCAAAGAGTCTCATATCAAGGGCAGGTGCAACGCTCTTCCAGAGACGGAGAATTGAAATACCCTTGCCGTCCTTACCGCTTACATACATATCATAGGGTACTGCAACGATGGTCTGAGCGTTTCTGTGCTCAACACCGTGGTAGTGATTATCCCATGTGTCAACTATTTCACCGCCGAATTTAACCTCAACGGTATCCTTTTCTCTTGCCTTGAGCCATACCTCGCCGCCGGGAAGCCAGAAGTCGGGAAGTTCTGTCTGCCAACCGTCTATAAGCTTCTGCTTGAAGATACCGCATTCGTAAAGAATACTGTAGCCCATACCGTAGTAGCCCTGAGTTGCAAGACCGTCAAGATAGCAGGCTGCAAGTCTTCCGAGACCGCCGTTGCCAAGACCTGCATCAGGCTCGCACTCATAAAGCTTTTCAAGGCTGATGCCCATATCCTTGAGAGCGGCAGTAAAGGTCTTTGTAAGATTAAGATTATAAAGATTATTTTTAAGTGAGCGACCCATAAGGAATTCCATTGAAAGATAATAAATCTTCTTCTGAGTCTGATTGCCCTTTTCTTTTCTGAATTCACGAAGACCGTCGTTCATAAGCTCTCTGACAATGAGAGAAACAGCCTTATAGTACTGCTCGTCGGTAGCCTCGTTAGCATCTACTCCGAAATAGTGTGAAAGCTTACCCTCTATAAGCTCCTTCGCTTGTTTCTTTGTAAGGGAATAATTCATAAAAAACCTCCAAAATTACCTATCAAAAAGGTCTTTATTTTCAATTTATATGGTTATTTTATACTAAAATTGAGCAAAAATCAACAGTAACAGAGAAAAAAGTGAAGATTTGATGAATTTAGGGCGTTTTTCAGGGCATACAGCGGCAAAGACGGGCGTGTTTTTTGTAGAAGATGCCTTGGCTACCGATTGTTGACTGCTTTTTCACCTTAATGTTTAATCAACCTTTTGCCGTGGTAGCGCTTATGCCGCTTGGTACTGCTTTTTCACCTTGATGCCTAATCAACCTTTTACCGTGGTAGCGCTTATGCCGATTGGTTGTACTTTTTCACCTTGATGCTTAATCAACCTTTTACCGTGGTAGCGCTCATGCCGCTTGGCACTTCCTTTTGTCGGTTGTGACAAAAGGAAGCAAAAACACGCTTCTGCAACCTGTCCGAAAGCGGTTTCGCTGA
>JAZPZK010000017.1:0-7271 GCA_045544675.1 Acutalibacteraceae bacterium | reverse complement strand
AGCCTTACGGCTGCCACCTTCCCTTTCAGGGCAGGCAAGAAAAGCGGTATGAGCAAAAGCGCATAAAAAAGGCGGGCAGAGTTTTCCCGTTTCAACACGAGTTCCCCGCGATTGCGCATTGCGCATTGCGAATTGCGCATTAAAAAAAGCACCCTCAGGGTGCTTTTTTTACTATCTGTCTTACATCCTTGCCGCAGAAGGCGAGGGGGTAGTAATATCCGAGGATTCTTGACGCTGTTCTCTGAGTGTATTTTTCCTCAAGCTCCTTTGCACTGCAGTTTGTGCTGATTATTGTGGGAAGCTCACAAAGAACACGGGAGTTTATTATGTTGTAAAGCTCAGCCTTTGTGAACTGAGTAACAAACTCACAGCCAAGGTCATCGATTATAAGAAGATCGCTCTTAAGAAGATCATCACGGATGCTTTCGCCTGTTGTGTCACGTCCGAAATGCTCATTTTCAAGCTTATTCATAATGTTGTGTGCGCTGTCGTAGAAAACGCTGTAGCCCTTGTCAAGCACATCGCCTGCAATGGCAAGAGAAAGATGTGTTTTGCCAAGACCCGTTGAGCCGAGCATAATGATGCTTGGGCTTTTAAGAGAAAAATCTGCCGCATAGCTCTTGCAGAAGGAAAGCACCCTTGTCATATGGCTTCTCTGATTTACTCCCAGAGCCTTATCTTCAATATCGGGATAATTTTTCACATCGAAGCCGGTGAAGGTGTAGCCTGAAAGCTTGGCCTTTTCTTCAAGCTCCTCACGGGCGGTTTTCTGAATAAGCTCAATATAACAGGGGCAGTATCTGCCGTCGTGTGAGCCTGTATCCTTACATACGGGGCAGCTGTAGGGGGTATCAAGATAATTTTCGCTGAAGCCTGCCTTTTTAAGAAGCTCGGCCTTTTTGCTCTGAGCTTCAAGGCTTCTGACGGAAAGTTCCTTTACAAACTTTTCAGCATCGGCACCAAGACCGATGGCCTTGATTACCTCAGCACCGTAGGATGCAATTTCTCTTTCAATTTTAAGTATCTCGGGGCAGGAAAGAATAACCTGACTGTGGCGCATCTCCTGCAGTCTTTCAGCCTCAAGACGGCGGGCGTTCATAATTTCCTTAGCCTTGATATATACACTTCTTTTGTAAGCCACGTTACACCCGTCCTTTCTTTAGCCCTTGTCAGGCTTTTTGTAGCTGATGCTGACAGCTTCCTTCATAAACAGATCTATATCATAGGAAGCTTCCTTTTCTTCCGATGAGCCTTTTTTCACACTTTCTTTTTTAGCAGAAGCGGATTTCTTTGACTTTTCCCAGTTTTCCTCGTATTTTCTGATGTCTGCCGGAGTTCTTACACCTGCAGATGCCCATGAGCGGATAACGCTGTCCATATATTTCATATTCATCTTACCTGTACGGTCGATGGATTCTTCGTAGGCGTAATAAATCATTTCAACGCTGTAAGCAAGCTCCTTGGTCCAGCCGGTAAGGAAGCGGCGCTGCTTTTCTGTGGGGTGACGGTTGGTGATTTCTGTCATACTGCGAAGCTTTTCCCAGGCTTCGTCAACAACGGTGTGCTCTTCAATATATCTGTTGACACCTTCAATTGTGTCGATGCCCATTTCGCACCAACGCTTTGCAAGAGAGGCAATCTGCTTCATGCCGTCCTTTTTCTGTGAGACGGAATATTCGATAGCCATAATAATTATCTCAAGGGGAAGACCGTAGCCGTCGTGAAGCATAAGAAGGGTGGATTGACCCTCATATCCCATAGGCTTTCCCAGAGAGGCCTGTGCCTGCTGGAAAAAGGCTGAAAGCTCGGCTGAATCCTTAAGCCTTGAGGAAACCTCCTCGTGACTGGGCTTTGAAATATATATTTCGGGAACTGACTTTGCTATCTCCTGAGCTTTTTCGGGCACGGGTGCAACGGGAGCTTTCCGTATGCTGATGCTTGTAAGGGAGGGAGCTTCATTTTCCTTTAATACAAGATCTCTTTCGCACCAGAAAATCATAGCATCCTTTATATCTTCAACATCGATACAAAGGGCCTCTGACATTTCTTCAACGGTAACCTGCTTTGAATTGCCGTGACGAAGCAGATACAGCAGACTTTTCAGCTGTACCACACTTGCGAGACGTATATTTTCATCAACAAGACTGTTGGGGACGGCAAAGATGCCGCCGAATGAAAGAGGATTGATTTTGTATTCCATTATATCTCCAAGAATTCGGAATCCGGAATTCTGAAAACCTCTCCGTCACGACTTTGTCGTGCCACCTTTTCTTTCAGGAGAGGCAAGAAGAAGGTGGCACCAGACGGTGAAAGCTTATCGGAATTATATCCGATTTCAGAATTACCTTTAACCGAAGAGTTAGTAAAAAATGAATTGCCTTCGGCATGAATTGGCTGTGCCGTGAATTGACCGGAGGTCATGAATTGCACCGAAGGTGCATTATAACTCCCTCAGGGAGAGAGCCTGTTTCTGCCCACCTCTTTGAGGGAGAGGCACCCTCTCCGTCAGATGCTTTGCATCTGCCACCTCTCCCTGAGGGAGAGGCAAGAGAAAAGCAACTTAGTAAGAAGGATATATCTTGGCTCTCCCTTTGGGAGAGCTGTCACGGAGTGACTGAGAGGGTATCCATTTGGGAGAGCTGTCACGAAGTGACTGAGAGGGCAATTTCCCTGACTACTGTCTACTGACTACTGACTACTTAATACTTACCTAAGTATTTATCTACTTCCCACTGTGAAACACGGGTGGTGTATTCGAACCATTCTTCCTGCTTGGCCTCCACGTATTTGCCGTGAACGTGTTCGCCAACAGCCTTCTTTGCGAATTCGCTGTCTCTGAATTCTCTTACGGCTTCACGCAGATTCTTGGGAAGTGAGTGGATGTCTGCTGCTTTTCTTTCGGCAGGGGAAAGATCGAAAATATTTGAATCCTTCGGCGGGGGAGGTGTCATAGCCTTTTCAATGCCGTCAAGACCTGCCTGAAGAACGGCAGCCATGGCAAGATAGGGATTTGCCGAGGGGTCGGGGTTACGAAGCTCAACACGTGTGCCTGAGCCTCTTGCTGTAGGAATACGGATAAGAGGACTTCTGTTTTTTGCACTCCAGGCAATATATACGGGAGCCTCATAGCCGGGAACAAGTCTCTTGTATGAGTTTACAAGGGGATTTGTAAGAACGGTGATAGCCTTTATGTGGTGCATAACGCCTGCGATAAAGCTGTATGCTGTTTCTGAAAGACCTGCAGGGTCGCTTTCGTCGCAGAATACGTTCTTACCGTTTTTGAAAAGAGAAAGATTAAGATGCATACCGCTGCCGCAGATGCCGTAAATGGGCTTGGGCATAAAGGTTGCATGAAGGTTATGACGGTGTGCGATGTTCTTTACCGCATACTTGAAGGTCATAACATTATCTGCAGTGCGCAGAATTTCATCGTATCTGAAGTCGATTTCGTGCTGAGCAATAGCATTTTCGTGATGTGATGCTTCAATTTCAAAGCCCATCTGTTCAAGGCACATACAGATGTCACGTCTGCAGCTTTCACCTCTGTCAACAGAGCCTAAATCAAAGTATCCGCCCATATCAAAGGTGTTGGTTGTAGCCTTTCCGTTCTGGTCGAGATGGAAAAGGAAAAATTCGCATTCGGGGCCTGCAAAGCAGGTAAAGCCCATATCTTCAGCCTTCTTTATTGCACGGCGCAGCACATAACGGGGGTCACCCTCAAAGGGAGTGCCGTCGGAATTGTAAACATCGCAGATAAGTCTTGCTGTTTTTGCTTTCTCGCTTTCCCAGGGGAGAATCACGAAGGAGTCAAGGTCGGGATGAAGACACATATCACTTTCTTCAATTCTTACAAATCCGTCTATGGAAGAGCCGTCAAACATACAGCGGTTATCAAGAGCCTTATCAAGCTGGCTTGTGGTGATAATTACGCTCTTGAGCATACCGAGAATATCGGTAAACTGCAGACAGATAAAATTAACGTTTTCCTCTTTGATAATACGGATGATGTCTTCTTTGGTATATTTTGTCATTTTTCCTGCTCCTTTCCTGCTTGCAAAGAAAAAATAAGTTGTTTTTTAATATAACATAAAAGAACTGATTTTGTCAATGAAATGTTGAGGGTATGTTTTCTGCTTTTAAACAGCATAGCCTCCGTCAACGGAAATAATCTGTCCTGTTATGAAGGATGCCTCTTCACTTACTAAAAAGGCAACTGCATTGGCAACGTCCATAGGCTTGCCCGTACGCATAAGAGGTGTTGCCTCAACAATATCTCTGACGGTTTGCTCATCAAAGGCAGAGTTCATCTCTGTTTCAATGTAGCCGGGAGCAACACAGTTGACGTTGATTCCTGAAGGTCCCACTTCCTTTGCAAGAGCCTTTGTAAAGCCGATGAGTGCCGATTTTGAAGCGCTGTAATGCACCTCACAGGAAGCACCGCTGATGCCCCACATAGATGAGATGTTGACAATTTTTCCGTAGCGGTTATTTATCATAGACGGAAGGAGTGCCTTTGTGATGCTCATTGTGCTCATTAGGTTTATTTCGAAAAGCTCACGCACCCTTTTGTCGTCGGTAAACTGAAAAAGCTCCTGAAAAGCAACGCCGGCATTATTGATGAGAATATCAATCCTGCCGCAAAGGGAGAGGGCTTCTCTGCCGAGCCTTTGCACATCTGAGGGTACCGAAAGGTCAGCCCTTATAATATGTACCGTCGCACCGTAAAGCTCGGTTATTTCATTTCTGAGCTTAAGTGCTTTTTCTTCGTTGCTGTTACAGTGAAGAATCACGTCATAGCCGCTTTTTGCAAGCTCTTTTGCGATTGCGGCACCGATGCCGCCGCTTGCACCTGTTATTAAAGCTGTTTTTTTCATAGAGCCTCCGGTAAATTCGGAATTCGGAATTCGGAATTCGGAATTACATCCGAACACAGAATTACATTTATCCGAAGAATTTTTTTCTTGTTTTTCTGTTGCCTTTTACTGAAAGGTTATCCGACGCAATTTTGCATTTTGCTTGCCTGCCCTGAAAGGGAAGGGGGACCGCGTAAGCGGTGGAAGGGTCCGCATTTTGCATTTTCTTTTGCTCGCCGCAAGGGCATTCTTTTCTTCGAAACCCCTCAGTCAGGACTCCGTCCTGACAGCTCCCCTTTCAGGGGCGCCGAGAATCAAAGAACTTTTCTGCTTGTTTAAGATATCGGGAGACCACACGGGGTCTCCCCTACTCGGCGGAATATTTCTTTCCGTTTCAGCAAAGTTTCCCCGCGATTGCGTTGTAGTGCTCCGTAGGAGCTACCTCAGCCTTGCCTCTCCTGAAAGGAGAGGTGGCACCCGAAGGGGTGACGGAGAGGTTCTGCGTATTGCGAATTGCGCATTGTAACGCCTTTCAGGCGTTACGTTACTTGCCTACGCAGAACTGAGAGAATACCTCGTCCACAACGGCTTCCTTTGCCTTTTTGCCTGTCAGCTCAAGAAGGGCTTCAATTGCCGAATCGATGCATACATTTATGGCGTCCATAGTCATACCCATATTTATGGCATCAAGAGCCTCATCTGTTGCGGCAAGGGCGGCAAGGGCATTGCGCCTTTGTCTTTCGTTTGTGAGCATTGCCTGAGAGGTGTCTATTTTATCTGTGCCGAGAACACGTTCAACGGCTTCTGTCAGCTCTTTTCTTCCGTCACCGGTCTGTGCGCTGATGTATACTATGTTTTTAATATAGCCTTCTATTATGTTTATCTGTGTGTTTGAAGGAAGGTCGGTTTTATTTATTATGCCGATTACATTTTTGCCCCTGCAAAGCTCAAGAATTTCTCTGTCGTAGCCGTCAAGGTCTGTTGAGTTATCAAAAACCGCCAGAACAAGGGATGCTCTTTCAATTTTTGTTTTAGCCATATCAACACCGATAGCCTCAACAACATCGTCACTCTTACGTATGCCTGCCGTATCTGCAAGACGAAGCACCACCGAGCCGAGACGTACTGTCTCTTCAACGATGTCTCTTGTTGTGCCTGCAATATCTGTAACGATAGAACGGTTATAGCCTGAAAGCATATTCATAAGTGCGCTTTTTCCTACGTTGGGCTTGCCGATGATTGCTGTATCAACGCCGCCGGTGATAGCCTTTCCCGAATCGAAGGAATCTGTAAGAAGCTGAAGCTGATTACGGGCATCAAGAAGATTTTCGCTCAGCACGGAAAAATCAAGCTCGGGGATATCCTCGTCGGGGTAATCCACCCAGGCACCCATATGTGCAGAAGCAGAAAGGAAAAGGGAGCATATTGAATCAATTTTTCTGCTCAGAGCACCTTCAAGTGTTGTAAGCGCAACCCGAAGGGCGCCTTCGTTCTGGGCACCGATAAGATCCATAACCGCTTCCGCTTCGGAAAGGTCCATTTTGCCGTTGAGGAAGGCACGCTTTGTGAATTCGCCTGCCTGTGCAGGAATCGCACCTGCATCAAGCACCGCACGGAGAATACGGTTGGTTACATAAATACCGCCGTGGCAGGAGATTTCCACCGTGTCCTCACCTGTGTAGCTTTTCGGGGCGCGGAAAACCAGAGCCACGCACTCGTCAACGGTCTGTCCGTCACTTACAGCCTTGCCGTGGGCGGCACAGTAGCCCTTAAGTGAAGAAAGGGGCTTACCTGATGTGGTGACCATTATTTTATCTGCAATTTTTATTGCATCATCGCCTGAGATTCTTATTACGCCGATACCGCCCGCACCGACGGGGGTGGATATGGCTGCTATTGTATGGGACATATTATTCCTCCGTGGAAAGGAAGCTTCTGAGAGCTTTCTTCAATAATCAGATTTATTTTACCACATCATTTAATCAAGGTCAATGCCCTTTAGGCGTTGATAGTAGTAAGCAGCAAGTAGTTATAAATGCCCGAAGGGCATTTCAATGCGCAATTCGCAATGCGCAAAACCTCTCCGTCACCCTTCGGGTGCCACCTCTCCTTTCAGGAGAGGCAAGGCTAAGGTTTGCACCTTCGGTGCTATTATAACGCAATCGCGCCCGGTGTGAGTGGAAATGGGTGAGCTTTGCCCGCCACGGTAATTATTATGGGCGGCCATTGACCGTCCGTTTGATGCAACTCAAATCTTACTCTTAGGTGAAGGCAATTCATTAGCCTCCACCTTTGGGGGAGGTGGCACGACGTCAGTCGTGACGGAAGGGGTTACTCTGCCCTTTATTCCACACGTGCTATGGCTATAACGGGTAAGTTGTGCTTTTTCACCTTAATGTAGGTATGATTCTTTTACCG
>JAZPZK010000016.1:0-26328 GCA_045544675.1 Acutalibacteraceae bacterium | reverse complement strand
ATTTAACAGGTTTAAATCCACTCTTTTCCGCTTATACTTCACGAAAAAACCTCACAAGGCGTCAGCCTTGCGAGGTTTTTGCATTTTGTCTAAACGAAAAATATTTGAATTTAAACTGCCTTAGGCACCTGAATCATAATTATTTCGGATGCAGAAAAAGGCAAAATGTGAAGGGATACTTGCGTATTTCAAGCATTTTAACGCATTTATACGCCAAAAGAATATGTTTCAGGCTATTAAATCCCTAAGTGAGCCACCCTAACGGCTCTTTGTTTTTATATTATATTTATATAAATGCGGCACCCGATAAGGCAGTATTTGTTTCTCGAACAAAATTCCCCGTATTTTTGCAAAAAGCCTCGCAAGGCGACGGCCTTGCTGTGTTTTGTGGCTTCAATACAAGAAATTTTCAGTTCTTACGAAACTGCGAAGCACTTTAAAATGCGAAATCAGTATGCAGGAAAAGACAGAAATCACCGATAATGCTGACGCATATCGGTGATTTTTAACGCGTTACTGTGTGCCGAGTTCACATTTTAAAGAAATACTTCCTTATTGGGTGTCGGCATGTTTTTTACTGTTCTTCTATCTGCTGAACCTGAGTGATTTCCTGCATTTCTACAGCTTCCTTATCGTATGCGGAAGTGTATTTTTCCTGATAGTAGCTTTCAGGATGGCAGTCGAAGCTTCCGTCGGGAGCAAATTCAATAACGGTGCAGCCTCTCTGTGAACCGAGCTTATAAATACCGGGATAAGCAAGGTAGTCAACGCTCATACCGTAGGTAAGGCGGATGCCCTTATACTCAATTGAGAAGTTATTATAATGGTCGTGTCCGCAGAAAACTGCCTTGGTTGAACCAAGCTCTTCCATTGTCTCAAAAAGATTATCCTCGTGAATGCCGCTGTAAACAATCTTGCCGCTTTCGCCCGCAACACCGTAACAGAACTTAACATCCTCAGTATCCTTGAATCCGTTTTCAACATATTCATACCAGGCATCCTTCTGCTCTGTGAGAGGAATATGGAAGAATGCGGCTGACTTGATATCTGATACTTCTTCGCTTCCGAGCTCTTTATAAATTTCGTTATTCTCATTGTTGAGAAGTGCGAGAGTATCCTTATACCACTGAACCTGATTCTCGTGAATATTATCGTACTTCCACATTATACCAAGGAAGTCGCCGTCAACATAGGAATGGCTGTCGAAAACGAAAAGTGACTGTGTAATGATACCCTGTGAGTTTTTAACGTTGATAACCTGATTACCGAAGCCGTCAACATCTGAAGGTCCTTCCTCAAACAGACAGTATTTATAATCACCGCCGCCGTAAAGAGCAGAAAGATCTTCTCTTGAATAGTAGCTGTAAGCCTCTGTATCGTGGTTACCGTAGCCTACTGTCCAGTATACGCCAAGCTTATCCATAAGTGCGGCAAAGGTTTTTGCTGAAAGCATATTGTTGAAGGTACCTGCCTGGAAGGGCACAGGATATGAAACGTCACCGGTAACAACAACAAGGTCAGGCTTTTCTGCTGCAAGCATAGCTGCAACAGCGTTCATTGCCATACCGTCCTTCTTTGCGGACATCCAGCCGCCACCGATATGTACGTCTGTAAGCTGTACAACCTTGAATTCTCTGTCGGTTGTAAAGGTCCAGTAGCCGTTTGCATCCTTTTCGGGAATGAGCTGATTTTCATAATCAACTGCCTCAAAGGAGTTTGCTTTTTCAATGCTTGCCTTACTTACAACGGTATTACTGATAGCTGTAAATGCGGCGAAAACAACAATAACAATAAGAAGCACAACCAGAATCTTACGAAGCACCCTGCCTATTTTTTTCTTTGCCTTCTTCGGCTTTGCAGCCTTTTCAGTCTCTTTGGTTTCTTCGGTTTCTAAAACCTCAACATTCTTTTTTTCTTCCATTTCACTTTACTCCTTTATTGGTTTTTACTGTTCTGACGGTTATGTCAGTTGCTTTTAAAATATCTGTGTATAAGCTTTCCGTCTTCTCTTCGGTTTCCTCATCCTCATAGCTTATATAGCACAGAGTATCGTCACCGACATCAAAGCTTATACTGAGCTTTTCTCTGTCAACACCTGCCCTGGCAAGTATGGATTCCAGTTCTTCTCTTTTTTCATAAGGAACATAGCCGATAAGCCTTTTAACATAGCCCTTAAGAAGCCTTATTGCGCTGACTATGATGAAAATGCTTATGAATATGCCGCAGAAGGCATCTGCCGAAAACAGCCCTGCAGATGAAACGGCAAGAGTTATTACAGTAACCGTTGTTATAAAAAAGTCAAGTATGCAGTCAAGCGACATAACCCTGACAGTTTCTGACTTTATATTTTTATTCATAAGCCGATAGATAAAGAACATCACAAGCTTCATAATAGCTGTGCCTGCAAGCACCCAGAAATACCTCATACTGAACCATACGGGTGTGGGATACATCAGCCTTTCAGCACTGCTGTAGGCAAAATATACACCGCTGATGAGCACCACAGCACAAAGCACCGAGCTTACAAGAGCCTCTGCTTTTTTGGTGATTGCCCCCGAGCCTATAAGGGTGCTTTTTGAAAGAGTACCCAGACACACAAGGGTCACAACAGCCGAAAGTCCGTCGAACATATTATTTACGCCGTCGGAATAGATGCTGATGCTGTTTACGCTGAGACCTACATAAAGCTTGATAAGAAAGAGAAGGATATTACACAAAAAAGCAACTGCACAAACCGGCACAACCGATCCGCTTTTGCCTTTGATACTGCCCACCCCCTTCTCATACTCATACATTGATATACTACCATATTATCACCGAAATGTAAAGAAAAAAAGCGCACAGATTTTAAAAACAAATGCCATCGGCAATACCGATGGCATTTTTAATATTGTCTGTTAACGTTCTCTTGTGGCCGTGCAAAAGTCACACTCCCGACCTTTAACAGGTGATACTTCTGTTATGATCTATAGCTTTTTCTGATATTTTAACTGTTTTTTGTAATAACAATATTATCCATATCTGTATAAGCTAAACAGAAGCGGATATATGCTGTGCCATCAAAATTGGCAATATTGGTTTCGGTGAACTGATAGCTTGACGGAATTGTAAATGTACCTTCTGTATAATCAGAGTTCCAGCTCCAAGCATTAACCGCGCGCTCCATATTACCGCCAACATAGGCTTTGTTTTCATCCCAACAATAAGCTGCCCCAACATAGTTATTCGCTGTATTGGCAAGGTCGGTCTTAACTGTAAATGTATCGCCTACCTTAGCTTCAATAAATCCTGTTACAAGCTGATTATCAGCATAAGCAACTGCAACGTGACTTGAATTGATTCTGCCTCTGTCAAGCATATCGGGGTCGGTTTTATCAAACAGATTCACCGTTGCAGGCTGCTGCGATGTCTCTCCTATAACTCTGCCGGTACCTCTGCCAATACCCACAACAGTTATTTTGGTAGCATCAGCATTGTAATCAGCAATAATACCGTACACCGAACTTTCTGTTGTTGTTCCTGATGCTCCGCTATCCGCCATGCTTTCAGGTACTCTGTCCTGATTGGTATCGGATGCAGTGATAATTACAGGTATACCGCCATTAGAAGCAAAATCACAATCGATATGAAGGTGACCGCCGATGCAGAATTCCACTTTACCCTTGGCATTTGTGAAATCCTGTGCATAAAAATAATTTGAACCGCTCCTTGTTACTCTTGAATTATAGGCATCAAATACTGATAATATATCCTTTTCATAATCAGGTATGAAGCCCTCAGCAGGATCGGATGAGGAATTATACTGCCACCATCTGTGTGCGACTGCAACAATGTGCCACCCTTCTGCCACATCTGAAATCGCATCTGCAATAAACTGTCCCTGTTTCATCATTGCTTCGTGGTCGGAATCCATATAGCAAATGTAGAGATATCTGGTTTTTTCCGCATGGTTGTCTATGTAATAATAGTTACCATCTCCCATTACCATATCGTGTGTTTCTTCGGGAGCGATCATAAAAGCGTATCTGTAATTATCATCTTCGTAATCCACATATTCACTTTCGAACATATCGTGGTTGCCGATTACACTGTGATGATTAGGGAGATTTCTTATTTCTTTTCTCCACTGATACAGATATTCCATTTCATCTCTTGTAGCAAGTAAGGCATCGCCGATAATATCTCCACCGAAATTAACTTTATTCATTGGTGTATTCATATATAGATATTCAAGCAGCTTCGGCGACACCTTGCTGTTGCCGTTCACCCAATGAGCATCAGTATACCAAAGAAAGGCAGATTTATTTTTACCTGCCTGCTCCATAGCCAATTGAATGGCTGATGCTTTTGCTTCAAGCTCATCCTTCCAATAATCAGGAATTGTTTCACCGCCTATCAGCCCGGCTATCTCACTTTTATCCTCAGAAGTCAGAATATAGTCCTTACCGTCTTCACCTTTTTCGCCTTGGATGCCCTGAATACCTTGGATGCCCTGCTCGCCCTTTTCACCACGGTCACCCTTGTCACCCTTTTCGCCCTTAAGGTCAACTGAGGATGTGCCGCTTGCTGAGGTTACTGTAAGAGTTGTGCCGTTCCAGCTATGACTGCAGGAAACACCGTCGGCACCCTTCTCACCTTGAATGCCTTGAATACCTTGGTCACCTTTGTCTCCTTTGTCACCCTTCTCGCCTTTGAACTCTCCGCTTTCTTTGGCTTGAGTAAGTGCCGTGTTAACAGCCTGTGTCAAGTCCTCGCTTTTGAGGATGTTTCCGGGAAGCTGTTCAGCCGGAATTTTGCCCGTTTCGTCGAGGTCAGCCTTGGAGGATATTGCTTTTTTCAGCTCATCTTCCATTACTCTGTAGTTGAAAATCTCAGTTTCCTCATAAATGTAGTCCAGCGGTTTTGTTCTTTCAACAACCCTGAAAGCCATACAGTCTTCGATTCTCATTTCAGATTCATCTCTGCTCATAGCAAAAACGGTTATGTATTTTGCAGTCTGCAAAAAGATGTTCGGAATGAAGGCTTCGATTATACTTCCTTCTCTTGTAAAGCTCAGCATCACCGGCTCTTCATCATTATCCTTGCTGCATTCGATTTCAATAACACTGTTATCAGGGTCATAGATTTCCACGGCACGGTTAATGTCCCACTGATTAAGAGCAGCGCCGTTTTTTAATCTTATCATTCAAATCACACATAATAAAAAATACTAAGATTTCGTACTTTCCATTATTTCTCCTTTCTTTACATAATGTTAAACCTGACGAAAAAAACTTTCCGTCAGGTAATTTTTTGTGCGCACAATTTAATTTTATATGCAATTTGAGCATTTGTCAACCCTATTTAATATTTTTCTACTCGAAACGAGTATTTTTATTATTTGAGATTTTTTTCTCAAAATGCGTATTTTCTGTAAGATATATTGACTTGATTACTCAAAAAGTGTAATATAACAGTTATGAGGTGATGAAAATGGAGACACTCAGAGCTTTAAGAAAAAATAAGGGGCTTAAAATGACAGAGGTTGCATCTGCTCTGAATATCCCCTATACCACATACGTAGGCTACGAAAAAGGCAACAGAGAGCCTAACGGAGAAATGCTTATAAAAATTGCAGATTTCTATCAGACTAGTGTTGATTACATCTTAACAACAAGAGAACCGGGCTACTCATTGCCCGAAAATATTATTCCTCTGCCCAAAATAAAAACAGTTCCTCTTGTGGGCACTATCGCTTGCGGAATACCCTTACTTGCAGAAGAAAACATTGAAGCTACGGTAGCTTTGCCCGAATACATAAATGCAGATTTTGCCCTCAGATGCAAGGGTGACAGTATGACAGGCGCAAGGATTTACGATAATGATATAGTTTATATAAGAAAGCAGGACACCGTTGAAAACGGAGAAATTGCAGCAGTTCTTATTGATAACGAAGCCACCCTCAAGCGATTTTACCGATACGGAGATACAATAGTTCTGCGTGCGGAAAATCCTGCCTTCGGCGAGACACAATACTGCGGTGAAGAGCTTAACAGCATCAGGATATTAGGCAAGGCAGTATATTTCTTCAGCAAGATAAACTGAATATAAAAAAAGCCGTGATTAAAAGCAATTAATCACGGCTTTGATTTTTTTGTTCAGATTTTTCTCCAGACCATCTTATTTACCACACCGGTATAGGACTGTATTATTTTAACAACCTTAGAGGAAACATTTTCCTCGATATAATCAGGCACAGGGATACCGTAATCACCGTTTCTGACTGTTTCAACGGCTGTATCCACTGCCTGAAGCAGACCCTTTTCGTCAATACCCGAAAGGATAAAGCAGCCCTTATCAAGTGCCTCGGGACGCTCTGTTGATGTGCGTATGCATACAGCAGGGAAGGGCTTGCCGATGCTTGTGTAGAATGAGCTTTCCTCAGGAAGAGTTCCGCTGTCTGAAACCACGGCAAAGGCATTCATCTGCAGGCAGTTATAATCGTGAAAGCCGAGAGGCTCATGCTGAATAACACGTCTGTCAAGGCAGAATCCGCTGCTTTCAATGCGCTTGCGGCTTCTCGGGTGGCAGGAATAAAGCACGGGCATATCATACTTTTCCGCCATTTTATTTATTGCAGTGAAAAGGCTTGTGAAATTTTCCTTGGTATCGATATTTTCTTCTCTGTGTGCGGAAAGAAGAATGTATCTTCCCTTTTCAAGGCCGAGACGGCTGTGAATATCGCTGCTTTCGATTGCTTCAAGATTGTTATGAAGCACCTCCGCCATAGGAGAGCCCGTTACATAGGTACGCTCCTTCGGAAGTCCGCACTCGGCAAGGTAGCGCCTTGCATGCTCGGAATAAGCCATATTCACATCAGAAATAATGTCCACAATTCTGCGATTTGTTTCTTCAGGCAGACACTCGTCCTTGCATCTGTTGCCCGCCTCCATATGGAAAATGGGAATATGCAGACGCTTTGCACCGATAACCGAAAGACAGGAATTTGTGTCTCCGAGCACAAGCACCGCATCAGGTTTGATTTCAGCCATAAGCTGATACGATTTTGCTATTATATTGCCCATCGTTTCACCGAGATCTGAGCCAACCGCATCAAGATACACCTCAGGGTCAGCTAATTTCAGATCCCTGAAAAATACACCGTTGAGATTATAATCATAATTCTGTCCCGTATGTGCAAGAACAGTATCAAAATACTTACGGCACTTGGTTATAACAGCCGAAAGACGAATGATTTCGGGACGGGTACCCACAATAATCAGAAGCTTAAGCTTACCGTTATTCTGAAAGCCTGCTCCCATTTTTTCAGTTACCTCTGCCATTATTTTCCACCTTCTTTTCTTTATTTGAAAGTCGCTGACTGATCGTTTTAATTAAACTGTTAAGTAAAATACATCCGCAAAAACCAAGCATTGCCCCTGCAAAATCTATAAGCACATCTGAAACCGAGCTTGTACGGTCAGAAAAGCTTTGTATGTATTCATCTGTCACCGCCACAAGCAGAACATAGAAAAATCCGAAACCAATAAACTGCATATGCTTCTTTTTCATTTCACTTGTTGCAGATAACACAAGAAATCCCAATGCAAAAAATTCTGCAATATGAGCGCATTTCCTTACTATAAAGCTTACAGTATCAGGCTCCATCGTATTTTCGAAAACAGGCTCAACAAGTTGGACAATTACCCCGCTTGAAGCGTGGGATTCTTCGCTGTTTTTTATTGAATTTGAAAAAATAAAGCCTGTTACAACAATAATCAGAATCAGAAAGACCGTCAGCTTGTTTTTCTTCAGCACTGAACCACCTCATAAAATGTGTCCGAATTTTCTGAATCAAATTGTTCATTTGCCCACATAACCGTTACCAGGTTTTCTGTTTCGGAAAGATTGATGATATTATGTGTATATCCCGGCAGCATATGAACAGCTTCTATTTTATCGCCGCTGACTTCAAACTCCAGCACCTCATCATCGCCTACCCTGCGCTGCTGAATAAGTCCCTTTCCGCTTACAACAATAAAAAGCTCCCACTTGCTGTTATGCCAATGCTGTCCCTTTGTGACACCCGGCTGTGAAATATTTACGCTGAACTGACCGCAATTCTCCGTTTTAAGAAGCTCCGTAAAGCTGCCTCTTGCATCGGTATTCATCTTAAGAGGAAAGGAAACCTTTTCCTTCGGAAGATAGCTCAGATATGTGCTGTAAAGCTTTTTTTCAAAAGAATTCTGCGGCATTTCAGGCATACAAAGTGTCTTTGGCTGTTTGCTGAATTTTTCAAGCAGCTCCACAATTTCGCCAAGACTCACCTTATGGGTAATCGGCGCAAAGCAGTATCTGCCGCAGTCACAAGGAATAGCCTCTGTACCCTCATATTCGCAGCGATGCTCCTTGCCCTCAAGTGCATCAAGCATTTCAGTAACAAGGTCGTCAATATAAAGAAGTTCAAGCTGAACAGAGGGATCATTGACAGTAACAGGCAAATCCCTGGCAATATTGTTGCAGAATGTGGCTACTGCAGAATTATAATCCGGTCTGCACCACTTGCCGAAAAGATTTGGGAAGCGGTAAACAAGCACTCTTGCTCCTGTTTCCTTCATATATTCAAAAGCAAGCTCCTCTGCGGCCCTTTTACTTCTGCCGTAATCATTATCATAACGTCCTATGCACGATGCCTGAACCGATGAAGAAATCATCACGGGACAGGTGTTGCTGTGTCTTTTCAGGCAGGAAAGCAGGGTATCAGTAAAGCCGATATTTCCTTCAACAAATTCCTGCGGATTTTCCGGACGGTTCACACCTGCCAGATTAAAAACAAAGTCTGCTTTTTCACAGTATTTATCAAGCAATAAGGGATCGGTGTCTGTATCATACTCAAAAACTTCGCCAATAGAAATATCATCATTGGTTCTGTCTTTAATATAGCCTATATTTTTCAGATTTTCGCAAAGGTTTTTTCCTACAAAACCCTTTGCTCCGGTAATTAAAATATTAATATTCATAATCATTTTTATTGGCTGTGAGCCATTTCATAAAATCGTCATATTCTTCAAAGCTTTGCTGAAATGCAATCTGATCTTTTGCGCTTAGCGCCTCAAATTCGCCCCATGTGTATTCAGAGGGCTGTTTAGCACCTTTTTCATCCCAGGGACGGACGGCTTTCTCATTATGTGCCTCGTTAAACCATTTTTCAAATTCATCCGGATTATCGAAGCTGTTCTGAAATTCCATCTGTTTTTCCGGGCTGAGAGCCTCGTATTCTTCCCGAGTATAATCTGAAGGCTGCTTGTTTTCTTCTTCCCTAGGGGTATCGGCAGCTTCGGTAGTGGCTTCATTCATCCACTCTTCAAACTTTTCGGGGCTTTCAAAGCTTTGCTGAAATTCCAGCTGCTCATCTGCGCTGAGCTCTTTGAATTCCCCCAAAGTGTAATCTGAAGGCTGCCTGTTTTCTTCTTCCCACGGAGCACCGGCAACTTCGGTAGTGGCTTCATTCATCCACTCCTCAAACTCTTCAGGACTTTCAAAGCTTTGCTGAAATTCTATCTGTTCTTTTCCGCTGAGTGCCTCAAATTCCTCAAGGGTATAATCTGAAGGCTGCTTATTTTCTTTTTCCCACGGGGCATCAGTAGCTTCGGTAGTAGCTTCATCCATCCACTCCTCAAACTCCTCGGGACTTTCAAAGCTTTGCTGGAACTCTATCTGCTCATCGGGTGAAAGATTTTCAAACTCATCCCAGGTGTACCCGTATGGGGCTTTATCTGTTGACAGTAAACCTGCATCTTTGTTCATTTCAGAAGAACCACAGCCACACAAAGATAAACTCAACGAAATAATAATAAGAAAAATAATAATATACTTCATAATTTTATTCGCCTGCTTATTTGTTTAATTCTTCCTGTATATAAGCCAGAGAGGCTATTTTTTCCTTTGTTTCAGACAAGGAGAGAATCTGTGTGTTATTGGAATTGAATTCGTCAATTCTGCTTCTTTCTGTGTCACCCTTACTGAAATACTTATCATAGTTAAGTCCGCGGCTGTCACGGGGAACTCTGTAAAAATTACCCATATCAACTGCCGTCGCACACTCTTCATTAGTAAGCAGGGTTTCATACATTTTTTCACCGTGACGTATACCAATTACCTTTATATTATTCTTGTCTGCGCCAAAAAGCTCACACACAGCTTCCGCCTGAGTCTGTATTGTACATGCAGGAGCCTTCTGGACAAGAATATCTCCGCTTTCACCCTGTTCGAAAGCAAACAGAACAAGATCAACAGCCTCATCAAGCGACATAATAAACCTTGTCATACTTCCGTCTGTTACCGTTATCGGATTACCGTTCCTGATTTGCTCAATCCAAAGAGGAATAACAGAACCGCGTGAGCACATTACATTGCCGTAGCGTGTGCAGCATATTTTTGTCTTTGACGGGTCTACCGTACGTGATTTTGCAACAACAACCTTTTCCATCATAGCTTTTGATGTACCCATTGCGTTTACGGGATATGCCGCCTTATCAGTAGACAGACAAACAATATTTTTAACCCCCGCTTCAATGGCAGCAGTAAGCACATTTTCAGTGCCTAAAACATTGGTTTTTACTGCTTCAACAGGAAAAAACTCACAAGACGGAACCTGTTTCAGGGCTGCTGCGTGAAAAATGTAATCAACTCCGTGCATGGCATTTTTCACAGAATTAATATCACGCACATCACCAATGTAGAACTTGATTTTTTCTGCCACGTCCGGCATAGTTACCTGAAAGTGGTGGCGCATATCGTCCTGTTTTTTTTCATCACGGGAAAAAATTCTAATTTCACCGATATCTGTTCTGAGGAAGCGGTTAAGCACAGCGTTTCCGAAGGAACCTGTTCCGCCGGTAATAAGTAATGTTTTGTTTGTAAAAAGAGACATAATTATAACTCCTTTTAGGTTTTCTTTATTATTTGCAAAAGCACAGCGGGATTAAGCGCCTTTATCATCAGTTTGCCGTTTTCGCGCAGCGGTTTTATAACAAGATTCAACGCGAAGTTTGTAATAAACTGCGTCAGAAGCGATGCAATGGCTGCACCACAAGCACCAAGCACAGGAATAAGCACAAAATTGCCGATCAGATTGATAACAGCACCGATGATATTGGTAACCCACAAATATTTTTCCTTTTCCTCTGATAAAAACCAGATAATCCTTGCAGCGCCTAAATATGAGAAGGTTGAATACCAGGTTATTATTCTCAGCACAGGCACCGAAGGTAAGAACTCTTTGCCGTACAGTATTGTTGTTATCGGTTCGGCAAATAAAGTCAACACAACGCTTTGAGCCAACGCCATATATATTATTATCGAATAAAGCAAAACTGTGTTCTTTTCATACTGTCTCGGGTCTTTTTTCTTATTTTTGAAAATTACCGGCCGCATAGAGTCGATTATCGCCGTAAAGAAGAACACCGTCATTCCTGCACAGGTAACTGCCGCAGAATAAAAGCCGCTTGCTTCATCGCTGATCATCAGCTTGAGCATTATTTTATCTGTCTGGGCAAAAACGGAAACCATCATTCCCGATATAATAAAATGCTTGCCCTTTGACAGCATCTCTTTTGCAAGCTTCAGGGAAAAGGAAAGCTTCTGTCCTTCGAGCTTGCGGTAGACCAGAAATAATCCCACAGAAATCAGAAGAAAATCAAAGGAATTAACAACGGCAAACCAATATATACTCTTTCCCGTAGCAATTATGTATATTTTATATACTGAAACTATTAACCGTGATATAAGAGAAATCTGCGATACGTACTTGGAAAGCAGCTTTGACTGATACCAATACTGGATCATCTCTGTCATCTGAAAAAACATAGAAATACTATATAACACCGAAACAATAATCGTATCGGTTTCACCACGGTTAACAATACCGGTAAATGCCCATATACCTACAATTCCCAATAAAGACGAAATTGTTGTCATTACGGTTGATGTACCTATTGTTTTACCGCTCTCATCAGGCTTATCTACAAACATCTGCACCAATATACCGTTAAAGCCTAACTGTACTATCGGGACAACAAAAGCTACAATAGAAGAAGCGTATGTTATTACACCGTAATTCGACGGTCCCAGATAACGTGCCGTAATCATGCTTACAACAAGATTCAACACAGCCTGCGCGATTCTGCAAACGATTATCCAGGATGCATTTTTTATTATTCTGTTATTCATAAACTTACCACTCAAAAAAGACATTTTCAACCTGTATAATTCTCAATTAACCGATATACAGTTCGATATATTCCCTGAATTTGGCTTCAGCCTTAAAATCAGCCGCCCTTGATACACAAGCTTCTTCGGAATAAATATTCTGAGAACAAATTTGCTTTATTGCTTTTACAAGCTCATCAACATTACCCTTTTCAACAATAATGCCGCAGCTTTCATCAAGAGTTTCGGGGCATCCCCCTGTATTGAACGCTGCAACGGGTGTGCCGCATGCAAGAGCTTCAAGATTAACGGTAGGAAAATTATCTTCCCTTGTTGGATTGACAAATACATCTGCTGCAGAATAAATTTCTGCCAGCTCCCTCTGGTTTTTAGTGCGGCTGATTGAAATTATGCCGTCCGGCAATTGCATATCTGTTGAGCCAACAAGAACAATCTGATACTTATCATCAAGACGGTCTGAAAGCAGCTCAATAAAAACATCAACGCCTTTTCGCTCGCTCCAAACATAAGCAACACCAAGGATAATAAATTTTTCGCTGAGATTATATTTTTTTCTGAAATCACTTGGAGTCGGCTTAAAAACAGAAAGGTCAATTCCGTTATTGATTACCTTTACATCACACTCTTTGAGAAAAGATTTTTTAACCTCATCTGCAAGCCACCGTGACGGAGTTATTACAGTTAAATCAAGTCCGGTAAACAATTCCCTTTTTTTATTGAATAAATAACTGCTGCGGTCAAAAAACCAACTGTATTTTTTTCTCAAAGGACAGCTGTTACATCCCTCATTTTCCCATTTGTTGCACTGCACCAGATCATAATAAGGGCAGTAGGCTGTGAAGGCCCAGCAATCGTGGAAAGTCCAGAAAAGCTTTGCCCTGTTGCATTTTAAATATTCAAAAAGCATTTCCAGATTAACATTGTGACTGTGCAGATTGTGCAGATGGATTATATCCGGAGAAATCCTTTCGATTTCACTTATAAGGCGCTTTGTTGCCTTTTTAGACTGAAAACCGTAATTTCCGAATATTCTTGACTTTAACGCTTGTGTTCTGATTTCAGCAGAGGTCATATACTGTATTCCCGCAGTGGCAGATTCACCGTCAACAGCAAACAGAATATAGTTTTCAATTTCTTTTTCTGAAAGCAGATTGCTGACAGCCATACAGATTTTGCCTGTACTTCCGCTTTTACATACACTGTTTATCTGCAGAATTTTCATATAACCCCTCCTTTACGTTTTTTATCAATTCAGCCGGAAAACCGTTGCCCGCCGCACGCCGCGTGGAGGCATTGATAAGTGCGGCAGCCTGCCCTCATAAAGAGGGCAGGCAGTTATTTGTGCAGAAATAATCTGCTCTGCATCTGATCAGTCATCAAGTAAAATTTCTCTGATTGAATCAATTTCTTCCTGAGTTACACCGCAATCAAGAAGATATGCTTCTGCATTTTCCTTAAGAGTTGATTTGCCGTAGGTTTTGAGTTCATCTCTTACATCAAGAATATCATTACCGTAAGCAGTTACGCTGAGCATATATTCGTTTGCAAGTCTTGATTCAGGAACGCCGAGAAGTGCACCTAAAATATAGGTGATAATGCCGGTACGGTCAACACCGCGTGCACAGTGCATATATACGGGATAGTTGTCTGCATCGGCCAGGTCAGAGAAGACCTTTCTGACAGCCTCTTTACCGTCATCAGTAAGAATCTTTGTATAGAATACCATACCGTAATAATTGTGCTTAACATCGGGACCGAAAGCATCTTTAATATTCATATCAGCATAATTCAATGAACGAAGGTCCATATCCAGTTTGATTTTGTAGGTTTCTGAAAGATACTTAACAGCAGCATCGCATTCGGCCTGTGTCATATCGGTTTCAAGGCTGTCTACCTCTGAGCCACGGATAAGCATACCCTTTTTGATTCCTACGCCGTCAGAATTTTTGTAATAATAGATATCACCGATATCTCTGCAGTTTCTTATTCCGTTAATATAACCAACCATTCTGCCGTCGGGACCGAACTGATAATACCAGGGCTCAAGATCTGTACCGCCAACAAATCTGTCGGTAAGATAAAGGGTTTTGTTTACTGCATACTTGTTATAGTCATTGATGAAATAATAGCTGCCTTCATATTTGATAAGCTGATATGCAGGCTGAACAACACCGTTAAGATAGAAGTATCCGTCCTTATCAGGACCGTTCTTAACTATCATTTTACCATCGGCGTCAAATTCATAGAAGCCTACGGGGATCGGTGTACCGTCAGCAAAGGTATGACCTTCAACAAACTGCTGGCTGAGGTAAAGCTTTGTGTTCTTTGCAATTTCATTCTTGCCGTTGTTGATGAAGTAATGAGCTCCCTCAAATTCAACAAGCTGATATGCCTTCTGTAATACGCCGTTGATATAAATGCAGTTATCAATTATGCCGTGCTTGATTACCATCTTACCGTCGGCATCAAAGTCATAGAAGCCCTCTGCAACAGGTGTTCCGTCTGCAAAGGTCTTACCCTCTACAAACTGCTGGCTGAGATAGAGCTTTGTATTTCTTGCAATTTCGTCCTTACCGTTGTTGATGAAGTAATAAGCACCATCAAATTCAACAAGCTGATATGCCTTCTGTAATACGCCGTTGATGTAAATGCAGTTATCAATTATGCCGTGCTTGATTACCATCTTACCGTCGGCATCAAAGTCATAGAAGCCCTCTGCAACAGGTGTTCCGTTTGCAAAGGTCTTACCCTCTACAAACTGCTTGCTGAGGTAGAGCTTTGTGTTTCTTGCAATTTCATTTTTACCGTTATTGATGAAGTAGAAGTCGCCTTCAAATTCAACAAGCTGATATGCATGCTGAAGCACACCGTTGATATAAATGCAGTTGCCGATAAGTCCGTGCTTAACAATCATCTTACCGTCAGCATCAAAGTCATAGTTGCCTGCTGAAAGAGGTGTTCCGTCTGCAAAGGTCTTACCTTCAACAAACTGCTTGCCGAGATAAAGTGTTATATTTCTTGCGATTTCATTTTTACCGTTGTTGATGAAGTAGAAGTCACCTTCAAATTCAACAAGCTGATATGCAAGCTGTAATTCATCGTTGATGTAAAGGCAATTATCAATAACACCGTGCTTACGTCCCGGAGGATTGATCATCTTACCGTCAGCATCAAATTCGTAGGTTCCGACATCAAGAAGACCGTTGGTACGTGTTACATGATATGAGCCCGTAACAGCTCTGAAGCCGCTGTTGATGTAATAGTAATCCTTACCGTCTTTTACAAGTCCTGCAGCAACAGGTGTACCGTTTTCAAGGTAAGCAGTACCGTTATTACATACAAAGATACCTGAATGATCTGTTGTATAATCGCCTATAAGTGCACCGTCTGCAGTGAACTCATAAAGCTTAGCAGGGTTGTTACTTTCAACAAGAATTGAAATATTTTCGTGGCGGTAACCGTTTCTGTCAAAGGCATAAGTTTTTCCGTGGATTGTAGCCCAAGCAACATTAGCATGGGGGTTAGCTGCAGTTGCACAGCTGTAGAATGCAGGACCGTAGCTGAACTTTGTTCCATTTTCATCTTCAACCCATGCGCCGTATGTACTTCCGTTTTCACCGAAGTCATATTCAATACCGTTAATTGTAGCCTTACCTGTTGCAAGCTTGTATGATGAATAAGCAAAGCATTTTGCACCTTCGTCAGCATCCTGCCAACCGGTAACAAGCTTGCCGCCGATTGAATAATACAAGCTGCCGTTCATTTCAAATACGCCTGTACCTGATTCATATACCTTACCGCAGCCTTCGTCTGAGCAGACAAATCTGTCACCGACAATTGCGTAGTTGTGATCAAGCTTTTCAAGCTTTGTACCCCAATCGACTACTGATTTACAGCTTTCGCAATATGTTCTGTTTTCATAACCGTAGCTTGAAAGAGTAGGAGCCTTATTGAGAACTGTAAGCTCTTCGTCGTGGATATGATAGGGAGAAGAAATTGTTGTAAGCTCGGTTGCAGCATTGAAGCCGCCGCCAAAGCTTGCTGTAGTCTTGTTGTTTAATTCAACCTGACCGTACACAGCATCACATATAACATTAACAACAGGCTTATTGCCCATGCTTTCAACAGCTATAGGAGCTTCTGTAACGTAGTTATAGCGGTCATATGTCCATACACGTACCGGTATGCTTACGAGTGTATCAGCTTCAGAATCAATCATAGCTGCATCCTGAATTTCAACGGTTACGTTGAGAAGCTTTGAAACTTCGTTATAATCAAACTCAGCCTCGAAGCCGTCAGCAACAACAATACCTTCAGTTTCCCATGTGTTTGCAGTGTTAAGCTCAAGAGATGCTGAAAGCTTTTTAACGCTTGTGAGGTCAGCAGCCTTAATATCTACATAGTAAACTGACTGTGCCTTTGCAGCTTCCCCTGAATCGTTATGACCTGAAACTGTGATTACTGCATCACCCTTAACGGTGAAGTTTCTGATAAGATGAGCACGGTTGCCGAGCTCGTCTTTGATTTCGAACACAGCCTTGTGTGCGCCGGGAAGAAGATTAACATCTTCTGCTGAGGAGAGGGCACCGCCGGCAACAGTAGACTTAACTTCAATACCGTCAACAAAAATCTTACCTGTGCTGTTATCAAGTGCAAGGTTATCAGATACCTTTGCTGAAAGAGCAAGCTTTGTTCCGTCAATTGCAACGCCCTCAGCAAGGTCAACGGCTGTGTCAGCTGTTGAATATGTAGGATTGCTGATAACGGGAAGAACTCTGTCATCTACTGCTGAGCTGTAGTCAAGGGTAATATCATCAATATAGAATGTAAGCTCTGCGGGAGATGCAGGTTTAACGTATGTACGGATGAAAGAGGGTGAACGTGAATTACCTTCGTCAGTTGCTATCGGTGTGCAAAGATAGTCATACTTGGAAATATCAATTGAGGCATATACCCAACGTGATTCGGGAATATCGGCCTCTGTGCATGAATTAAGATTCTTACGTACACCGCTTACGGTTTCAAACGTAAAGTGATCCTGCTTACATGAAAATGTGCCGTCGTCGTTCTTTATGTAAAGCTGTGACTGGAAAGCAAGTCCGGGAGCACCCTCGGGAATATAGAGCCACATACCGAGAGTTGTTGCCTTTTTACCGTTTGCAACGTCACGCAGAACTTTTGTTTCGCCTGTGTTGAAAAGAACATTGTATGACCAGGATGCGAAAGCTGCATCAGTGTTATCAAGTCTCCATGCAAGAGCATAATTGCCGTTTCTTACCTGACCGCCTTGCTCGGCTGTAGCTGTAAAGGTTTTACTGCTGAGATATTCGTTGAACTGACCTGCAAGAGGATCATCACCAACAAGAGTATTGGCTACGCCGTTATCCTTTGACCACTTTTTAGCTTCCTCAAAGCCCATAAAGCCGGACTTGCCACCGTCTTCAAAGTCATAGATAATTTCTGAGCCCTTACCGAACTCAACCTTGTATACGAGCTTATCTCCGGTTGCCTTATATTCAACTGTGATATCGACACTTGCAATTGCTGTATCGTCGGTTGCAGTGAATGAAAAGCCGTCAAGAGTACCTGCTTTAGAATCAGAAAGACTTACTGAGATTGCATTTGTATCATAATAAACATTTGCCTCGCCGATCATCGCAACAATGGGAATGCTTATTGTTCTTACCTTTTCCGATGTTGAGTAAGGAACAACTGTTGATGTCTGAGAAAGAGCGAAATTAGTCGGGTCAGCAATTGTGATTGTCTTTGAGCCTACAACCTTTCCGCCTGAAACAATCTGAACATCAACCTCACCCTTTTTGCCGTTAGAAATAAACTTGCTTGCGTTCATCGAACCGTAAGAAGCATCTGAAAGCTGCCAGGATACATCTGAAGGCACAGCCATTTCATAACCGTGAGTGTCAATAGCCTTTGCACCGAATGTAAATTCAACACCGGGTGCATAAAAATCGTAATCTGTTTCTACATTGATAACATCAAGCTCACCTGTGGGACCAACGTTTGATGCAACGAAAATACCGTGAGCTGTGGGACGCTGTGCACCGTCACAAGGAACAGAGCGCATTGTGAAGGTTTCTTCACCGGCACGCTTTGTAAGGAAGGTTGAAGATCCGCCGCCATCACAGTTTGCAGCCCACTTACAGCCGAGAGCAAGCATTGCCTCGCCTTCTTCATAGCTGCTGAAGCCGACAGAGTTGTTTGCACCGCGTCCGTCATTCATACAGATAACGAGTGTACCGTCTTCCTTAACACCAACCATTGAACGTGCGGCATCATCGGTACCGCGCTTTACGGTTGTGCTCACAAGTGCACCGTCTTTAACTACCATACCGAATGAAACGCCTACTGCATGGAGAAGGATACCTTCTTTAAGATATTTGTCAAGATCTTCTTTGTTGAATGCTTTTACATCACAGGAAATATTTCCTTCTGCATCCTTGAACACATAAAGAATTGAAGAAGTTGCATTCAGCACGGCTCCGCCTGTTGCTACATTCTTACCGAAGTTACCGATGCTCTTGCCGTTATAAACAAGAACACGGGGAGAATAAGAGCTGTAGTAAAGGTCTGTGTTCATACCGCCGACAATGTTGTATCCGAGATTTTCCTCGTAATACTTTGCCATTTCTGTAAGCTCCTTATGGGACCAGTTTTCTTCCTTTGAAAGATCCTTATCAATCTGATAGTATCCGGGAACAATGGATACATCAGGATTTGACGGGTCAACCTCAATAATATGAAGCACCTGTCTGCGTGTACCTTCGGCATTGTTGATAACCATTTCTGATTCAACTGCAGCACCGGGAACGAGAACGTAATCTTTTTTGGAAATTACATTGTAGTAACCGTCTGTACCGAAGGAGGTTCCCTCAAAAATTACATTTTTATCTTCCCAATCAGGAATGGACGCAAATGCACTCAAGGGACATACGTTGATTACCATAAGTAATGAAAGAATCAACGTAAGAAAGCGAGTTGATTTTTTGAGTTTCATTTTTCTTGCTCCTTTTTCGAGATTTGTATTATATTTTTATCCACCAACCATAGTTACCCTATTTCAGTGAACAATAATATACAGTTTAATTTTCCCACATAAAACGGTATGGGAATGTATTCAGAGAGTTATCGGCAGGGATATAAATTAAGAAATAAAGAACAAACACTGCCAGCATCACACCTCTTGCAAGTGTAGCCGTCTGTTTCCATCTTTCGCTGCTGCACCTTATGACCTGCGGAATAAGAAGAGGAATAAATGCAATAAAGTAATAGTTCATTCGCATAGCAAGATTATTAAGCGGAGCAAACATCTGCAATGCAACAGAAAACAGCATAAAATTTCTCAGGCCCATAAGATTACTGTCTGTTTTATTTTCATCAGGTATGATATATGAAAAAACAGCAAAAGCAACAAACAGCATAAGCATGGTATATGCACCTGTTGATGATATGGCTCCTTCATACTTTGTGAAACGGCTGAGAACTGAAACCGCCGCGCCAAATATCTGCTTATTAAATACCAGTACCACCGTAAGAACAGGAATTACCCACAGAAGTGATTTTTTTGTTATTCGCATATGATAAAGCGGATACATAAACAGCAGCATAAATGCGCTGATATGAAAAATCATAGCAACTGCCACAACTGCCAGGAAACGTCCTGCCTTCTTCCTTCTGACATATTCAAACGCCAGAAAACCTAAAGATATTGATATGGACTGTCTGAGGCCGGAAAACAAAAGTATAAAGTTTGACATTATAAGAAACAAAACCATTGTAAGTGAAGCATCCACAGAATACTTTATATATGCTTTTGCAATGAAGTATACACCGAGCACAGCCGAAATCACAATAATCCATCTGAAATCGTCGGAAAACAAAGAAACGACCTTGTTAAGGAAGCTGTAACCTACCTCAGGACTTCGTCCTAAAGCCTGCGCCCAATCACTTTCACAGATAAATATAAAAATGCGATTATAGTTTTTAAGATCTATACCGACCGACTCGTGCCTTAAGCACAAAAGCAAACAAAGTATTACCCAGAACAGCCTCATTGCAGCTGCATTGTTATAACCGTTTTGTTTTGCAATAAGAAGCTTAGTCTTGTTCAGCCGTACATGCTGAACCGCAATCGGAAGAGCAAGCATAAAAACATAAGGCCACATGTTACAACTCCTCCTTTATAACTGACTGCAGGGTTTCACGCATTTTTTTCGCATTTGCTTGCGAATCGTGATATTTTTCAGCAAACTGTCTTATCTCTTTTGCGCGCCCGATAAAAGAAGCCGGGTCACTCAGTAAGGACATCATATCCTTTCGCAGCTGCTGCGGATTATCTATCACCGCAGCACCGGGGATTTTGCTGATATATTTAAGCGAAGAAATCTCAGCAGGTCCCACCGCCAATAAAAGGCTGCCGCTCTGAAGACAATCTATAATTTTGGTTGAAAAAGAATATCTGGTTTTAAGTATTTCACTTTCTTCAAAGGATTCGATATGCAGAACAATATCAGAAAGCTCAAACTTCTTCATAAGCTCATCATAATCACATCTGCCCATATACTTTGTATGGCGCAGATTACCGAATTTTTCATCAATTTCAGAAGAAAGCAAAGCCGTGTTACTGTATATTTCTAAAGAAATCGCCTGACTGTTATTTCCGATATCCTCAACTACCTGAGCTATTTTCTCTATTATCTCAAGCCGGCCGTAAAGAAGATTTCCGCCATAGATTAATCTTATATCTGCATTTGTTTTTTCTTTAATCGGTGCCATACGGTTACAGGCTTTATATAAAGGGGTCGCCTTACAGCCGAAAACCGAATTATAATAATCGGACAGCTCCTGCGAACAGGCAAAAACAACTGATGATTCCTTCAAAATATATCTTAAATTTTCAACTTCCTTACAGCTGTTATTTTTTTCAGAAAGGCCGGTATATTCATCGTCGGCAATCCAGCTGACAACAGGTATATCAAACTTCTCCCTGAGATATCTGACAGTAAGATAGTACTGCGGTGCCGACTTAACAAAAGTAAACACTATATCCGGAGAAAAATCTTTTATAAAGTCCTCCAGATTTTTATTAATCCACTTTTCACTGTACCAGATATAATCTGAAAGCCTGTAAGCTAATTTCAAGCCGTATTTATGTATAATTGAAATAAGCTTTTTTTCATTGCTGTGATCTGCTGAATTTTTATTGCTGCTTATCTCATCTGTTGTGTTAAACTTTTTTCCTATATGCCCGGGCGAAAACCACTTTTTTAAAACATCAAATTCAGAGGTTTTAAAATAAGTTCTGCAAAGCTTATTGTTTGGCCTTGATTCTCTGAAATAAAGACCGGCAAACTCAAGATCATCAATTTCTGAAAAGAAATTCGAAAGAGTGTTGCCTATAGCATTGGTATCGTCCCATGCATTTCTCGATATAACTAAAACCCTCATTCAGCATCACCCGTTAACAGCTTGCACACAAGCTCCGGCAACTCAGGAGATTTCTGTGCCTGAATACCGCTGCAGTTTTTTTCGCTAAAAACAGCTTTGAGTGCATCAGTTGAAGCTGTATTCCAATCAGCCGAAAAGTCCATATCGAAATATCCCAACACCTTAATTATGGGAGATGTTAAATAATTAAAGAGATAACCGTTAAGTATAAGTATCTGATTAAGCAGCTCGTTTTTATCTGATGTTATTTTCTTCTCTTTTCCGAGAGAAAGCACAACAACATCTGCAAGCTCACCCTCGGCAGACTTTTCACAATCTGGTTTGTTTTTTGTTCTTCCGAAAGAACCTGCACTGTCTTCAGCGGAGGATTTTTTTCGGTAAGAGCTTGTCCAGGGACAGGAATAAAGCTTTTTTCCGTCAGTTATCACAATATCCTCGCCTATCATACTATACGGATATTCTCTGCTGAGAGTAGTAGCTGTCAGCGTCTTGCCTGTGTTAGGAGGAGAGAAGAACACTATCCCTCTGTCCTTTTCCTTTGAACAGACAGCTGAAGCATACAGAGTGTGATAGCCTTTTTTCAGCAGCAGCATATTTGCTATATCCGAAAGCAGATAATAGACAGCATGCATATTCATCATGCGTAATTTAACATATTTAAAATAATTTTTACCTACAACAACATCTACAGAGTCATTATTAAAGGTAATGTCATAACCTAATTTAAGCTTTGAAAACAATGTTCTGCGATAATGAACCGTTTTCGTTTTTTCTTCCCAAAGAAAGGACTGAAACTTTTTGTCATAGGTTTTGACTTCACCGGGTTCCTTTTTAAGACAAACAGAAAACTTTACGGCGCATTTTTCGTATTCCTCACCGGAAGCCGCCTCAGCATCAGACCCATATACCCATCTGAAGTTACGTATATCAGTTTTTACGCCGAGAATACCGTCGCAGTATACATAATATTCCTCTTTCATAATACACTCCATAAATCAAAATCAGGAATAATTAAAGAGCTCTTTCAATTCCCTCAGCACATTTTCCTGAGAAAATCTGCGGACTTCTTTTATATTTCTCTGAGAAAAGCTCTCTCGTGTTTTTTCATCAGTAAGAATTTTTCCGATAGCTGCGGCAAAGCCTTTAACATCATCGGCTTTAACAAGATAACCGCCCTTTTCGTCTATAAGATCAGAATTTCCCCTTATATCACTGCAGATAACAGGCAGACCGCATGCCATTGCCTCAATAGGCGATACAGGAAGACCTTCGCGAAAAGACGGAAAGCAGAACACATCCGCACAGTAATCAAGCTCGGCTATATCCTTTCTGAATCCCAATAAATGTAATTTTTCAGATAAGTTAAGCTCTTTGGCAAGCAAAAGCAGATAGTTGTGTCTGTCGCCTACACCCGCAATCGCATAATGAATATCCGGATTGTTAAGTTCTGCCATCGCCTTTATAATAACACGATGGTTCTTATTATCATTAAGCTCACCCACAGAGAAAAGAAGAAATCCATCCTCAGGCACACCGATTTCGCGCCGTTTTCCTATTCGGTCAACGTTAACATTTTCAAAACGTGAAAAGTCAATTCCGACTCCGGGAATATATTCGGTATGCTTTGCGTGAAACTTTTTTTCAGCTAATTCAAAATCCTCACGGTTTATGGTTATAAGCGTATCTGTAAAATAAGAGCAAAACTTTTCTACAGGATAAAAAATCAACCAGTTAAGTAACGGTGCACCCTTATAAAAGTGGAAGCCGTGAGCTGTGTAATAAACCTTAAGACTGTTATTTTTTCTCAGCTTCCTGCACACAAGACGGGTAATAGCCGCTGCATTGGGTGTGTGACAGTGAACAGCATCATAGTAACCGTTTTTAATAACCTTTTTAAGCTGTCCGTAAGCTCTGATGTTATCAAACGCCAAAGGAGAACGGGAAAAATCAACCTGATAAAAATTACACTTCAGCTTACTGTATAATTCATCCAATGCCAAATCACGGGAATTACAGGCAATATCCACCTGATGTCCTTCACCCACAAGCATTTCAATGTGAGGCTTGAAAAAGGTATTCATTGTAAGTGAAATAGTTGTTATGTAAAGTATTTTCATTTTATTTTCCTCGCAGGAACACCAACGTATGTTCCGCTGACATCAATATTCCTTATTGCCACAGCTCCTGCACCGATAATGCAGTTGCTGCAAATACTGACATTATTTATGATATTTGCACCAAGACCGATATGGGTCTGCTCTCCTATGCTTACAGTGCCGCCAAGAGCTGCATTAGGAGATATGTGCACATAATTTTCAATTCTGTTATCGTGCTCAACAACCGCACGTGTATTGATAATGCAATGCTCACCGACCGTTGCGCAGGCATTGATAACCGCACCTGCCATCACAACGGTTCCCTTGCCGAGAGAAGCCCCCATACCGATTTGCGCTGACGGATGAACAAGCGTCACCCAATTCAGGTCATACTTCTCAGCAATGCTTTTTCTGGTTTCGTTGTTTCCAATGCCGATAATAAAATCCGTATTACCGTCGTTCAGCATTACGGCATCAGAAATTTTTCCAACAACAGGAAAGCCAATACATTCACCTGTCGCACTGTCATCAACGAAGCAAATATCTTTATAGCCGCTTTTGACAGCTATATCGGCAATAACCTTTCCGTGGCCGCCGGCACCGATTATAATAAGTTTATTCATAAGCGACCCTCTCCGCTTCTGTTCCCATAAATTCTTCCATCGTTGCGCTGGTTTCACTGCTGATTCCGTCGCGCTTAAGAACAGATTTTACTGTACCTAAAATGATTTTTACATCTCCGTAAAACGTTATATTATCAACATATTCAACATCATATCTGAATCTTTCTTCCCAGGAGATTGAGTTTCTGCCGTTAATCTGTGCATAGCCCGTAAGTCCGGGACGCACAAGATGACGTCTGCGCTGTGTTTCGGTATATCTCGGTATATATTTTACAAGCAAGGGTCTTGGTCCGACGATGGACATATCACCCTTCAGGATATTCCACAGCTCGGGTAATTCGTCAAGGGATGTACTGCGTAAAAGTCTGCCGTACTTATTCAGTCTAGCCTCATCAGGCAGAAGTTCACCGTTCTGATCCCTTTTGTTGCTCATGGTTCTGAATTTAAGGAGTTTGAATATCTTTTCTTCGCCTGTTTTTCTGTCAATTTTTCCGGGACGCAGCTGTGTAAAAAATGGATTGCCGCCCATAGCCGCTGCGCCTATTATTATAAGTATAAGAAAAATCGGAGAAAGAATAAGCAAAGCAAGCGCAGACAGAAAAAAATCTATAATTCTTTTAAAAAACTTAGCATACATAATATGTATCCCTCTGATTCACTTAATCAAAGCAGGAACGGATAATTCTGATTATGATATCCTGCTCTTCGGCAGTCATTTTGATGTCACTCGGCAGACACAGACCTCTTCGGAAAATATCTGCACCTACATCCGCATCCTTTTTCTTTGTCACAAAGCTGCTGTTCTTATAAAGAGGCTGCATATGCATAGGCTTCCAAATGGGTCTGCCTTCGGCATTATAGGATGCGAGAGCTTCAAGAATCTCATCGGGGCATGCTTTGCCCGGTTCTGTAAAATAGGATGTTTCCGTTTCACTTCTGTCCTGCCTGCACATAGCGTCTTCATTTATGAGCAGACATGAAAGCCAGAAATTAGGCTCCATTATTTCTGCATCATAAGGATTCATTGTAACGGGCAAATCGCTGAATGCCTCTTTGTATCTTTCGTAAATGGCTTTTTTTCGGGCAATGTGCTCTTCAAGATAAGGAATCTGTCCTCGGACGACACCGGCAATAACATTGCTCATACGGTAGTTATATCCGATTTCCTCATGCTGATACCAGGGTGCGTTTTCACGGCTTTGTGTAGACCACTTACGTGCTTTTTCCGCCGCTTCACAATCATCGGTCAGAAGCATTCCGCCTGAAGAGCCGGTTATAATTTTATTTCCGTTAAAAGAAATTGCATTATATGTACCGAAAGTGCCTGTCTGCTTTCCTTTATATACAGCACCGAGAGACTCTGCAGCATCTTCAATTATCATAGCTCCGTGTTTTTTTGCTATAGCACAGATCTCATCGAATTTTGCAGGTGTGCCGTAAAGGTTAACCAGCATAATTACCTTTGTCTCGGGATAAAGCTCAAAGGCTCTTTCCAAAGCATCAGGGTCCATATTCCATGTGTCGTACTCAGTGTCTATGAATATCGGCTCTGCCTTTTCATACACAATAGCGTTTACAGTGGCATCAAAGGTCATATCTGAGCAGAACACCCTGTCACCGGGCTTGACACCTGCAAGCTTTACTGCAAGGTGAAGGGCCGCAGTTCCGGTTGAAAGAGCTACCGCATACTTGCAGCCGACTTTTTCACAGATCATCTGCTCCGACTTGCCGATATTTTCACCGACCGTAGACATCCAGTTGTTAGTGTAGGCTTCATTTACATACTTCATTTCCTCACCGTGCATGGTGGGTGTTGCAAGCCATATTTTGTTTTTAAAACCTTCAAATCTCATATAAACATCCTTTTTCAGGCGTTAACTGACTTTTTATAGCTCACATCAGTTATTCTTTTCTCTATATCTATGTTTGTTTCC
>JAZPZK010000015.1:0-9811 GCA_045544675.1 Acutalibacteraceae bacterium | reverse complement strand
CTAAGCAGTTTTTATTGAGATATTTTTCGTTTAAAGGAAATGATAAAACTCCCGTAATACTCGCGTATTTCGGGAGTTTTTCGTAATGTTTAAGCGGAAAAGAGCCAATAAAAACCTTTACTTCCTTATGAAGTGCCGCCCAAAAACTTTCGTTTTTTTACAGCTCCCTGCTTTAATTATTTGCTTAACATACCGTGGTATCTTCCCATCCAATAAGGAAGTGTATAGGTTGTTGAGCCTTCCATTTCGTAGATGTTATGGCAGTTATCCATTTCGTAGGTTGAGCCGTTATATTTGTGAAGAGCTCTTTCGTCCGCGGGAGCAACCTTGAATTCAAGCTTACCCATTCCGAGAACAATACCTACCATCTTAAGGATCTGATTATCTGAATCCCAGAAGGGAGGTGTGTATGCGTTGGGATCGAAGGAAAGCTCACTTGTTCCGCCGATGCCTACATCGTCAAGGTCAAGCTCCTGAACGTCGTCACGGTTTGAGTTTGAAGCAAGATATCTTCTCAGGTCGATAGGATGTCTGCTGAGTACCCACTGAGCGGTATCAACAAGGTTGTTGCCGTAGTAGTCGGTTTTAGCTTCGTCGGGATATGCAAGCTGATAAATGTAATACCAGAGAGCATTTTCGCTATACTGAATTGAGAACCACCAGTCTTCAAGAGCCTCACGGTAATAGGTGAGAAGCTCATCGTCATCTTCAAGCTGGAAGAGAAGGTAGAAAGCGAGCATTGCCATTTCTTCGTCGGAATAGTTGATGATGATTCTGTGAAGAGTGTTGAAAAGCGGAGTGCCTACGATGGGTCTTAAGATGAAGCCGAGAATGGGTGAAACGCTGTTTGCATATTCGAGAATAGACATCTGATAGCGTTCTCTCTGCTGAGTCATAACCTCAGCGTATTCATAGCCTTCTTCGAGGGCGGCCATTCTGTATTCGTCTTCCCATTTCTGATTGCCTGTTACATAAGCGGCAACCTTGAAGGCACAGAGAAGAACCATTGAGTTAAGGGCTGCACCGCCAAGATTCTGACCGTTGTGAAGGTAGCTTCTTGAGAACTTACCCCATGTTGTAGGCTGACCTGAGCCGTCAACAAGGCAATATGAGTTGTCAACAAGGTGCTGTGCAAACTTTTCCATTGTATTGCTTATGAGTGCTGCAAGCTCGGGATCCTCAGGGCCGAGAATATCATAAGCTAATTTATAAAGGAAGAGGTGGCCGATGATTTCGTCGGAGCTTGTGTCGCCCTTATAGAAAATATCGTCGATTTCGTAATCGGCACCGATAAGGTCGTTCCAGAGTCTTTCAGGGATTTCACCTGAAGCGTCTACATCAAGTCCGCGGTAGTTTTCGTTATGAAGAAGGAAGTCGCTTCCGTCACCGTTTTTCTTTGTGGAAACGCCTGTTGCTGTGCCGTCACCGTTATGGGTCCAGTATGCATAGGCATCAAAATCGCCGTTTTCTGTTTTGAAGGAATAGGTTCTTGCCCAAAAGCCTTCAAGAAGACGGGTACGCTTTGCATAGTCTGCATCGGGCTCAGTCTGATTGTTTGCCCACTTTTCAGGGTTGATGATAGCAAGATGGTCATCCTCCTGAATATATGAGCTCTTACCCCACTTCATATAGTCCGAATACATGCTGTCAAACATCTTTGCAGGGCTGTTGTAGGGGATGTTCTGTGAGTAGTCACCGCCGTTGAGGAGTGCGAGGTCTGTGTAATATTTACCTGTTTCGGGATCGGTTACAGAGCCGTTTCTCTGAAGACGGTAATATGCCTCTGTTGTGCCCTGACGCATTGAAATGTATGTAAGGAAAAGAACAGCTTCGGTGGAAAGAGTAGCAGTTTTTCTTGCCTCCTCAATTTCCTCTGCGGTTGCATTGGGGTCATCACGAAGAACGGCATAGCGCATAAGCTCACCGCCGCCGTACATAGAGGTCCAGAGACCGTCGTTATCGCTTTCTTCGGGAATCCATCTGCCGTCGATAAAGTAGGAGTTTGAAACCATACCGCGTCTTGCAACATATTTCTGAGTTTCTGCGCTCATCTGTGCTGCCTTGTCTGTGCCGTTAAGCTCAACCATTTCGATGTGGGTATAGCCTTCAGCCATAGCAGTCCAGATGCCTTCGCCGCCGTCAGGGAAGATAGCAAGAACCTTGCCGTCGGTAGTGTCTGCACTGTAGAAATATCTGTCACCCATAAAGCGCTGTTCAACGTCACGGGGGTTTTTGGCGTTTTTATCGGTGCGAAGAACACCGTAATCGGTGATTTCCCATACAACACCTGAGGGGGTTGTTACAGACTGGGAATGGGGATAGCCGCTTTCGGTACGTACACCCTGAGGAACATCTGTGTCGCCCTTAGAATATCTTGTAACAACCTTCTGAAGAAGATCAGATTCGGTTATTGCGCCAAGCTGATAATCAACCTTCTTAAAAGTGGGTTCAAGCTTTGTTGATTCAGCCACTACCTTAAGCTCAACGCTGTCGGTAAGACCCTCTTCGTTCTGTGCGGTGATTACTGCGGTGCCTTCCTTAAGAGCAGTAACTCTGCCCCATTCATCAACCTCAGCAATATCCTTCGGGTCGGCTGACCAGGTGAGAACCTGATTTTTTGTGCCTCTGATAAGGCTGTCAACTGTTCTGCTGTCACCGATTTCCATTTCCCAGTTTTCGGGAACGATAAGTCTGAGAGCAGGCTCATCCTCTGAGCCGCTTTCTGCCATAACCGTTGCAGGGATGCACATTCCCGCGAACAGTAAAGCTGAGAGCAAAACGGAAAGAATTCTCTTCATAATATTATGTCTCCTTTGCAATTTTTTGCTAATTATATAATATCACTTAAGGGTATAACAGTCAATTAAAAAATATAAAATTCCCCTTGCTTCGCAGAAAAGCAAGGGGATAAAGCATCAATAATATTCTTTCCCTGTAAGATATCTCCATGCAGCGATATACTTGTTGGGTGAGCGTGGGATATGACATCTGATGTCAAGGAAAATCTTATCGTCAACAATAAGAAGTGCATCCTTGTGTGAGAGTGAAACCTGCTTGATTTTATCCATATCCATTGTGATTGTGTTGCCCTCGTATTCAACAACGAACTTTTCGGGGTAAAGGCTGATTTTTGCGTTCTCGGTGAGTACTGAATCCTCGTCGCCTTCAACCTTCTTGACGATCTGTCCATCTTCAGAGAAGATGCATTCGCCCTTCTTCACTGCGAGTACTCTTTCCTTCCACACCTCTCTCTGCCATAAATCCCAGGAGAGCACGTTATCGTGGATAAGACCTGAGCCTGTATCGTGGAAAAGACCGTCGGTACCCATATCAACGCTGTAGCCGCAGTCGCAGGTAAGACTGTTACCCTTTGAGTGAAGAGTGCCTACCTGATTGCACTTGGGGCAGACGTAAAGGATACGCTCAACGCACTCTGCAAGGTTTTCACCTGCGTATTCCTTGGGGTTCTTCTTCTGCTCGTCGTAAACATTAACATATGTATCACGTCTGATAAGCTCGGTAATTTCGTGTACGCTCATCTTTGCGAGCTCCTCGGGGGAGTATTCACCTACAAAGTGACCGATGATGGGACCGCTTCGGGGATTTTCTGCCCAACGGGGCTTTCTTAAGTAGCCGCCTACGAAACGGTAGGTGATGAGTGCGGCACCGGAATCCTTGACAAGCTGACCTGTATGCTCTGAAATGAAGCCGGTCTGACCGTTTGAGGTCATGGCACCCTCGGCGTGAAGACCTACGGGAATGCCTGCATCGAGATTCTTTATAATGTTGGCTGTAAGCTCTGAGGAGGGGCGGTCTCTGTGCTTGATTATGACGCCGCCGATAACTGTATAGAGCCAGCCGGTTTTCATACGTGTTGTGTGGTCTGAAGCTACGTAACGGACATACTTCTTCATAGCCGCCATTTCATAGCCCGGGTCAAAGGTCTCGGTGTGATTGGTTATTAGAATGAAGCTCTTGTGCTTGGGCTTATAATACTCAAGATGAACGTTGTTTTCGTGAATAACCTTTTTTTTGAGTATATTGATAAGAGTCATTGTAACCGTACGGTTGAAGTTGTAGCCTCTGCGCACCTTAAGTCTTTCGAAAAAGGTCATACGTTAGCCATCTCCTTTTCTGCTTCTTCCTCAAGTGAGTGGTAAGCAACCTTACCTACAAGTGTCTTGGGAAGCTCGTCCTTGAATATGATTTCTCTGGGCTTTTCGTAAGCGTCGAGATAAAGCTTGCAGTGCTCAAGAATGCTCTGCTTTGTTTCCTCGCTCTTTTCGTAGCCTGCCTTGAGAACAATGTATGCTCTGATTCTCTGCATTCTGTAGTCGTCCTTGACACCGATAACACAGCAATAGTCAACTGCCTCGTGCTTGTCGAGGATGTTTTCGATATGAGTGGGATATACGTTGTAGCCGCTTGTGACGATCATTCTCTTGATTCTCTGCTTGAAGTATACGAAGCCTTCCTCATCCATATAACCCATATCGCCCGAGAACATCCATGTGACGCCGTTTTCGTCCTTACGGAGAGTTTTTGCGTTTTCCTCGGGAGCCTTCATATAGCCGAGCATAAGTGTGGGACCTGAGATGATAAGCTCACCCATTTCGCCTGCAGGAAGCTCATTGAAGGTACCGGGCTCAACAACTTTGTAAACCATATCACGTACGGGAAGACCGATTGATCTTTCCTTTGAGCGGTCAACGGGAGTTACGCATGAGCAGGTAACACATTCTGTAAGACCGTAGCCTTCACGGATCTGGATGTTTGCGCCGTGTTCCTTAAGGAAGGCGTCTGCTCTCTTTTTAAGCTCGGGACTGAGTGAGTCGCCGCCGCTGAATACGCCCACAAGGAAGGAAAGGTCCTTACCGTTGAAGATGTCAACCTTGAGAAGTGCCTCGTAAAGAGTGGGTACGCCTGCGATGAAGTTGGGCTTATTCTTAAGCACAGCCTTTGCGTAGCTTTCCTTTGTAAACTGAGGGATAAGAATTGAAAGGGCGTTGTTCTGAAGTACGGTATGGATACCGATACCGAGACCGAAGCCGTGGAAAATAGGCATAACAGAAAGGAACTTTGTGCCGTAGTCAAGCTTACAGCCTGCGATTTCGGCAACCTGACAGCCAAGGGCGTTGAAGTTGAAGTCGGAAAGCATAATACCCTTGGGAGTGCCGCTTGTGCCGCCGCTGTAAAGGATAACTGCAGTTCTGTTCTTATCAAATTCAACAGGGGGAAGAGCTACGCCTGCACCTGTTTTTTCAAAGTCAGCCCATACAAGGTCTGTTTCTCTTGTGGGGTACTTGAGGTTAGCCTTATTCTTAGCGTACTTGTAAAGCACGGACTTGATAAAGGGAAGCTCATTCTGAATACGTGCGGTGAGAATTGTTGCATCTGTTGTTGATTCGTCAACAGCCTTTCTGACCTTTTCATAGAACTGATCGAGAGTAAGAATCATCTTGCTTTCGGAATAGTCGAGATAGAAGGTGATATTCTTTTGTGAAGAAAGGGGATGCACCATATTTGCAACTGCACCTATACGGTTAAGAGCATAGAGACAGATAAGACCCTGAGGGGTGTTGGGCATACAGATAGTTACAACGTCGCCCTTTCTGAGTCCGTATTTTATAAAGGCACCTGCGGCAAGCTCGATTCTTTCAACGAACTCTCTGTAGGTGATGATCTTGCCCATAAAGTCGATTGCGGGAGCATCGGGAAGTCTTTTTGCGGCTGCTTCAATAGCGCCGAACATAGTGGTATCGGGGTAAGCTTCAACTCTTGCGCCCGGCTGAATAGGGGGTAATTTCATTATAATATTCCTCCTGAAAATATAGGGATTTTAATACTTTTTAATAGAAAAATTCCTTCGAATTCTAACGGCTGATTATAGCACAAAGCAAAATGAAATTGAAGCAAAAAGCACTATTGTTATTGGTTTGTTCATATTTTTGTATAAACAAATCAACCGGAAGTGTCAATTTTTAAAAAATTGAAAACGAAGCTAAAAAAATACACCTAATATGCGGTTGACATAAGGGCTGAATAATGGTAAAATCAAAAGGCTGAAAAAATAATACGCCTCCTTAGTTAAATGGATATAATAAACCCCTCCTAAGGGTTAGTTGTGGGTTCGATTCCCGCAGGGGGTGCCAGAAGCGGCGAGACAAGCTCGCCTAAAAGAAGAAAGAATAAAGAATAAATAAGAAATAAAAATGTTTCCGTTTTCGGTGCCGCTTCTGTATTATTCTTTATTCTTTATTATTTTTTCTTTATTCTTTAAAAAGGAGAATAACGATATGCAAAAAGATAATCCGTTATTGGATAAATCCTTGTTGTTTGCCGCAAGAATAGTCAAGCTCAATAAATATCTTACAAAAGAGAAAAAGGAAACAGTTATTTCAAAACAGATTATCCGCAGTGCAACATCGATAGGTGCAAACGCCAACGAAGCGATTTACGGTCAGAGCAAGGCTGATTTTATAGCGAAGCTTCAGATATCTCTTAAAGAAACTGCCGAAACAGAATATTGGTTAAGACTTTTAATTTTATCGGATTATATAACCGATAAGGAAGGCAATTCTTTGCTGGATGATTGCCTTGAAATTAAAAGAATACTTATTTCTACACTAAAAACTGCAAAAGAACATAAATAAAAAAGCCGAGAAGCCTTGATTTTACTAGGTTTTTCGGCTTTTTGTCATTTTAGGGTTTTTCGTAAAAAGGTCAAAAATCCATTAGCAAGAATTTTTTTGCTAATGAAATCAACTGAATTTACGATAAAATGACATCCACCTTCAAGGCAGACGGTTTGCTAATGAAAATTAGCACGAAAAATGGCGTTTTGCTAATTTCCTGCTAATGGGATTTTTCGCAAAATCTTGCTAATTGAAAAGGCGGTCGACACATTGTTATGCTGTTCTTTTTTATTGTATATATAAATTAAAAGAATCGTTCATTGACTTTTTAATACCACTATTGAATTTCGGGGTGACAAATACTATTTTTATATGCATGCTCGTGATAGATAAGAAATATTGTATTTGGCTAAAAATAATGCTAAAATTTATGTAAGATGAGGTATATAAAATCGGTTTATATAAGTGAGAGGAGGTTTTTAGATGGAAGATAAACAAATAATAAAGCTTTTCTTTGCGAGAGCAGAAGAGGCAATTCAAGCCTTGAGGGTGCGTTTCGGTAACACCTTATACAAAATCGCAATGAACATTCTCGGTAATCATCACGATGCAGAAGAAACAACAAATGATACATATCTTGCCATTTGGAATGCAATACCACCTAAAGAACCTGACCCTTTGGCTCCTTATGTATACCGAACAGGAAGAAACATGGCGCTGAAACGGTTAGAATATCTTTCAGCAGAAAAACGAAACAACAGTTATGATGTATCCTTGGACGAGCTTGGTGCTTGTTTACCTGATAATGATATTAACCCTGAACAGGCTGTTATTATTCAGGAAATTGCTGACTCCATAAATAACTTTTTAGAACAAGACACCGATATAAACAGATATATTTTTATGCGTCGGTATTGGTACGGAGATGCAGTTGAGGATATAGCAAAATCCGTCAACATGAAAAGCGGTGCTGTTTCGGTACGATTAAACCGCATCAGAGCAAAATTAAAAGAACATCTTATTAAGGAGGGTTATTACTATGAAGCGTAAGCACGTGTTGGAAGTTTTGGATAAAATAGACGACAGATATGTAACGGAAACTGAAAAAGCTCCGAAGAAAATGAGAAAAAGACCTTATTGGATAGGTGCGGTTGCTGCTGTTTTAGCAGTTGTAATTTGCATCAGCTCTTTCCTCAATACACCTGTAATTACAGCAAATGCCATTGCTCTTCCCGGTGATGCACGTATTATGGAGCATCCTGACATTGATGATTATAAGGACAGAGAAAGCTATTTAGTTGATGTAGGAAAGTGGGATGCTGAAACGGGACATAGAAGAACAACAAGAGAGAACGCTGCTATTTCTCTATTACCGTTTTTTACAGAAGCATCTTCTGAATTCCTCACTTCGCAAAACAATGAAAATGCCTTATGGTCACCTATAAATGCATATATCGGCCTTGCAATGCTTGCCGAAATAACAGATGGTGATAGCCGTAAGGAAATTTTAGATTTATTCGGTATCGAAGATATTGAATCGCTCAGAAGTCAAGTCAGTGCAATTTGGGAATCTGTATATGAGGATGACGGAAATGAAATATCCACATTAGCAAATTCTCTTTGGCTTAAAGACGGACTTAATTACAATCAAGATGCTATGAATAACCTTGCATATCACTATTATGCTTCTGTGTATCAGACTGACCTTGGCAGTGACAGTGCAAACAAGGCAATAGGTAATTGGCTTAATAAAAACACAGGTGGAATGTTAAAGAACAACACAGATAAAATAGACTTATCTCCCAATACCGTTCTTGCTCTCTATTCAACACTATTTTTCCAAGCTAAATGGGGCGATGAGTTCGACAGCAAAAATAATACTGACGCTATTTTCCACGGTCTTAATGGCGATACTAATGTTACCTATATGAACAAAAAACTTTGTCCGATGAATTATTATTGGTACGATGATTACAGTGCGGTTGCATTAAGTCTTAAAAACGGAAGCACAATGTGGTTTATTCTTCCCGACGAAGGAAAAACAACTGCTGATATTTTAAACAATGATGCTTACGGTGAAATGGTTTCTTCGAGTAATAAAGAAGACGGATGGAAAAATAAAAAAGATATGAAAGTGAATTTATCTGTACCTAAATTTGATGTTTCATCTACCATAAACCTGAAAGACGGGTTAAATAAAATGGGAGTTACAAAAGTGTTTGATATGGAAAGCTCTGATTTTACGGCAATCACTTCAGATACTCCCGTATATGTATCAGCCGTTAATCAGTCCGCAAGAGTTGAAATCGACGAAAAAGGCGTAAAGGCTGCAACATATATAGAAATTCCCGGTGCAGGTTCTGCTATGCCTCCTGAAGAAATAATAGATTTTGTGCTTGACAGACCATTTGTATTTGTGATTTCTAAAGGCAACTTACCTTTGTTTACAGGTGTGGTAAATAACATTTGATTATTAAAACTTTATAAAAACATTAAAACAACTTTTGTGTTTAAATATCAATCACGAAATTTAATTGTCATAAAAAGTGATTACATGATACTTTCAATAAAGAAAAAGGTCTTAAAGTGACAAAATTAACACATTGCCATTTGCCTGCATGTCGCTCGCTTGCTAATATTCTGCTAATTTTCATTAGCAAAACTGCTAAATATCAGAGAGAACTTAGAGTGACTCTGTTAACACCATAACACCCGCTAACCCTAGTAAAATAAGGGATTATGAGGTGTTTTGAGTGACAAAAAGTGAACGAAATAACACCTCTTGGGGCAAACTCCTAAGGGTTAGTTGTGGGTTCGATTCCCGCAGGGGGTGCCAGAAAAGAACCCACATTTGTCTACGACAAGTGTGGGTTCTTTTCAATGAAATAAATCCCTTGCGGGATTTGTGAAATAACGCTTCGCGTTATGAAATAGCTGACGCTATGAAATACGCTGCGGCGCGTGGAGATTTATTTCATTTCACTTTCTGCTGACGAGAGAACTGTCACCGACTGATTAAGTCAAACAACGAAAATTTCCCGTAAATTCAATATTTTGTTTGACTTTTGCGTCTGTTGCTGTTACAATACTACTGTTGTGTTCGGGCAGGCCCGAACCGCATATATCTTCTTACCCCGGAAAAAGGGGTCATATGTCCAGAAGGAGGTGCAAAAAAT
>JAZPZK010000014.1:0-3079 GCA_045544675.1 Acutalibacteraceae bacterium | reverse complement strand
GCTCCCGAGCTTGACGTATACGCAAGATTCACCGAGGTACAGCTTTTAAACAGAGAGTTTCCCGAAAGGGGAATGTTTATAGCTGAAAGCCCCAAGGTTATTGAGCGCGCTCTTGATGCAGGCTACGAGCCGGTCTCCTGCCTTATGGAAAAAAGGCATATTGAGGGGGAGGGCAAGTCCATTCTGCAGAGAATTGACGGCGTACCCGTTTTTTGTGCGGATTTTGATATTCTCACTCAGCTTACGGGCTTCAAGCTTACGAGAGGTATGCTTTGTGCAATGAAAAGAAAGCCTCTGCCCGAGGTAAGAGCGCTGTGCGAGGGCAAAAGAAGGATAGTTATCCTCGATAGGGTAATGAATCCGACCAATGTGGGTGCAATCATACGCTCGGCTGCGGCTCTCGGTATGGATGGAGTGCTTCTCACGCCCGGCTGCTCAGACCCTTTATACAGACGTGCCGCGAGAGTGAGTATGGGTACCGTTTTCCAGATAGACTGGACATTTTTACGTGAGGAAGGTCTTGAGGAGATTAAAGCTCTCGGGTTCAAAACGGCGGCTATGGCACTTAAGGATAATACACTTTCCGTTGATGACCCGATTCTTACAGTTCAGGATAAGCTTGCGGTCATTATGGGTACCGAGGGCGACGGACTTTCCGACACAACCATTGAGGACTGCGATTATACGGTGAAAATACCGATGTATCACGGCGTTGATTCGCTGAATGTTGCCGCCGCTTCCGCAGTAGCCTTTTATCAGCTTGGAAAAAAGTGACGGGTGAAAAGGATGATAAGCCGCTGTTTACGGATAGTGTGTTTTCCGTGTGTGAGCTTATAAAGGCAGAAAATATAAAGGGAAATGTAGCTCTCAGCTACAAAAAAAGATAAAGATTTCGGAGAAGTGTTTGCTATGGCTATGTGGAATCCCTGGCGGGGTTGCAGAAAATGCAGTGACGGCTGTCTTCATTGCTATATTCATAAGGGTGACGCAAAACGTGGCGTTGATACGAATGAAATAGTAAAAACCAAAGATTTTTATAAGCCCGCAGAGAAGCTTAAAAACGGCAGCTATAAAATGAAAAGCGGTATTGTTTATATGTGCTTTTCAACGGATTTTCTTATTGAAGAAGCAGACATCTGGCGTGACGAATGCTGGAAAATGATAAGGGAGCGTCAGGACTGTACCTTCCTTTTTCTCACCAAACGGATTGAAAGATTTGCAGAGTGTATGCCCGATGATTGGGGCGACGGCTATGAAAATGTGGTTTTGTGCTGTACTGTTGAAAATCAGAGTAATGCTGATAAAAAGCTGTCGGTACTTAAGGAATTGCCGTTAAAGCACAAGTGTATCACTGCTCAGCCCTTGCTTGAAGAAATTGATATTGAAAAGTATCTTGATGATATTGAGCTTGTGGTTGTCGGCGGAGAGTCGGATAAATTTGCAAGACCTCTTGATTATAATTGGGTGCTTAGCATCCGTGAGCAGTGTATAAGAAAAAACGTCAGCTTTGAATTCAGACAGTGCGGTACACATTTTATAAAAGACGGAAAAGAATACAAATTACAGACAAAGGATCTTTGCAGTCAGGCAAAAAAAGCAGGGATTGACTATAAAAAGAGATAGATAGGAATTTGTAGAGGATTGATAAGATGCAACATGATATTGAATTTTGGAACGCATTAGATGAATTGGTGAATAACTCTGAAATCATAATTGATAGACCAAAGGGAACGGCACACCCTAAATATCCCAATTTTATTTATCGAGTCGATTACGGGTATTTAAATAATACATCGTCTATGGATGGTGCAGGAATAGATGTATGGGTAGGAAGCGGTGAAAAAAAGATTGATGCAATAATGTGCATTGTTGATTTGATGAAGAAGGATTCAGAAATTAAAATACTGATTGGATGCACAGAAGAAGAAAAAGAAACAGTATACGAAACACATAATGAAACACAGTTTATGAAAGGTGTTTTAATACGTCGATAACTTCCAATTCATCTAACTCGCCGCAACAGACAGTTGCTTGTTTTGTATGCCTTACAGTGATATAATTCTCCCGAGGTGAAAAATATGGATACAAAAGATGTTATACGTGAGCTGAGAATAAAAAAGGGCTTTTCTCAGGATGAGCTTGCCGAAAAGGTATTTGTTACCCGTCAGGCGGTGTCACGCTGGGAAAACGGTGAAACAGTACCGAATACGGAAACGCTGAAGCTTCTGTCAAAGCTGTTTGATGTTTCCATCAATACTCTTTTAGGGTCACCGAGAGAGCTTATATGTCAGTGCTGCGGTATGCCTCTTGAGGACAGCAGCATCAGTAAAGAGAAGGACGGTATTTTCAACGAGGAATACTGTAAATGGTGCTATGCAGAGGGAGAATATATGTATCACGATATGGATTCTCTTATTGATGTCTGTGTGGGACATATGGCAAATGAGCAGTTTTCCGCTGAGCAGGTGAGGGAATATATGAAAGATATGCTCCCGAAGCTTGATTACTGGAAAACCTATAAATATCTGGCTGATGAAGGAAAGTTTGAGCAGTTCAAAAAACAGCTTATTGATGAAATAAACGCTTTGCAGATTGAGGGTATGCCTGTGCTTGAAAAGCTCAGCGCTCTTGTCGGCGGTTACATCAATCTCGAATACAGGCTTCCCAATGGGGAAAAGGTAAAATTCCTTGACGACGGTGCAACCTATCTCGGATATCAGCTTGAATGCGAATTCGGCGGTGACAGATGCTTCGGCATTGCCGCCAATATGGATTTCATTCTGATCAGCACATATGAAAAAGACGGAGAAAACCCGGAACTGGTCATTTACAAAAAAAGATAAAATTAAAGCCCCCGAAAATTCGGGGGCTTTTGTTATGCAAAAATTACTGACGCTCTTTCAAAAGGTCGCGGATCTCGGTGAGCAGCAGCTCTTCCTTGGTCGGTTCCGGTTCAGGAGCCGGTGCCGGTTCCGGAGCAGGCTCTTCTTTTTTCTTGTGCAGCTTGTTGATTGCTTTCACCACAGTGAACAGGCAGAAAGCGATGATCAGGAAGTCGATCACACTCTGGATGAAAGCA
>JAZPZK010000013.1:0-15146 GCA_045544675.1 Acutalibacteraceae bacterium | reverse complement strand
GTTTTTAGTTCCCTGTGGATAAATACAACGGAGTTTCAATACGAATGTTGATAAAATGTTGCAGAATTAAGGAAAAACAAAAATGAATAAATTGTGAAAAATATTCAAAAAAGAAAAAAGACCGTTCAAAGTGAACGGTCTCGGTCTGATTTTTAAATTAGTCAGCTGTGTAAGCCATAAGAGCAACCTGACGGGCACGCTTGATAGCTGTTGTAAGAGCACGCTGATGACGTGCACATGTGCCTGTTACTCTGCGAGGAAGGATCTTAGCTCTGTCTGAAGTGAACTTGCGGAGCTTCTGAACATCCTTGTAGTCGATTTCTTCAACCTTTTCTACACAGAATGCGCAAACCTTCTTGCGTGACTTTCTGTTAGTGCGGTTAGCACCCTTTTCATATGCCATGAGTTCTTACCTCCTGTTAGTATTTTTAAATTGCGTCGGGATTAGAAGGGTAAATCTTCGTCGTCTGTGATTTCTTCAAAATCTGAGGGAGCAGCGTTCTGATAAGTGGGAGCTGCTGCAGGTGCTGCTGCGGGAGCAACTGTACCTGTTTCGGCCTTTGAGCCGCAGAAGCTTACTTCTCTCGCAAGAACCTCAAAAGCAGTTCTCTTAGCGCCGGTATTGTCTTCATACTGACGGGTCTGGATTGATCCCTGAACAGCGATCATTGAGCCTTTTGAGAAATATCTGCAAATAAAGTTTGCTGTGCTTTCCCAAGCAACGATTGTGATGAAATCTGCCTGTCTCTGTTCGCCTGCCTTAGCAAAGGAACGTTCAACAGCAATTCTGAAAGTTGCGACGGATTTACCTGTGCCTGTTGTGCGAAGTTCCGGGTCTGCAACAAGGCGACCCATAAGTGTTACGCAGTTAAGCATGATAGCTCCTCCTTACTTTCTGATTGTGAGAACGCGAAGAACGCCGTCTGTGATGCCTGCGATACGCTCGATTTCAGCGGGGAGCTCGGGCTTTGCAGCGTATGTCATGAGAATGTATGCGCCCTGAGTCTGGTCGTCAATCTCATAAGCAAGTGTACGAACGCCGCCGTTTGCGCCGAAGGGCTCACATGCATTGAGTGTACCGTTTGCTTCGATGAGAGCCTTGAACTTCTCTGTAAGAGCAGCTGTAGCTTCCTCACCCTTTGCAACTGAAAATACAAACATTGATTCGTAATTGTTCATGTTTTTCTACCTCCTTATGGTCTCTGGCCCCATATCCTTGTATGGAGCAAGGAATTGCCGCACATACTGCGACAGTTAAGAATTATATCAGTTAACACAAAGGAAGTCAAGAGAAAAAGGTAAAAAACTTTTGTAGGAAATGACAAATTATCGGTGTGTATGGACAAGAATGAAGAAAAGGTGTATAATAAAGCCAATTACATAAGGAGAATTCTTGAAATGAAGAAAAGAATAGCGGCTCTTAGCCTTATTATTGCAATACTGATGCTTACTCTCGGCGGTTGCGCAGACAAAAAGGATAAGGTCACCGTGGAATCAGCATCGGTTCCCGAGGGACTTTATGCTTATTATCTTGATAAAGTTATAAGCTGCCCGGAAGATTACGGCCTTGAAAAGGGTGACGGAAAGGGTTCGATTGCAGCTGCGTTGGAAAGCTGCAAGAAGTATGCTGCGGCTGAAAGCTTTCTCAGTGAAAACTCCCTGAGCCTTACAACCGAAGGCAAACGTGCTGCGGCTGCTGAGGTTGAAACTCTGTGGAGCCTTTACAAGGCATACTATGAGAAAATCGGTGTCACAAAGCCTGATCTTACTCTTGCCGTAACTCACGAATACAGAATTAAAAGGATAGTTGATTATTATTACGGAGAGGCAGGTCTTGAGCCGATTGATGAAGCTGACCTCAAGGAAGAATTTGTTGACCTTTATGTCGGCTTCAGGGCGGTCACGGCACCTCTTACAAAAACAGGAAACCTCGGTGAGACCGTTCCTCTCAGCGACAGGGAAAAGGCGGCTCTGCTTGAGCTTTTCCGTTCCTACCGCAACGAAATCAACGACGGCACAGCAACCATTGATGAAATTAACGTCCGCTACAGCAATACTCAGGATATAATCGTAACAGAAAATCTTGAAATCAACGTTGTAAAAATCGGTGACCCGATGTATACCGAGGAGTTTTTCCTTGACCTTGAGGAGATCTCTCACACAAAAGCGGGTATAATCGAATGCGGAAATACCCTTTATCTTCTTCAGCGAGAAAAAATCGCAACCACCGAGGAGGATGAATTCCATCTCTACCGCACCGAGCTTATTGAGGAGCTGAAAATGGATGAGATTGAGGGAAAAATAGCAGAAGCGGCAAAGGCACTTGACGGTGAAGCCGATAAAGACTGGGCTGATGCTTTATACGACAGCATTTACCAAAATACTGAAAATGAAGAAATAAGCAAGCCCGGAAAAAGAGCAATCTTCGGTGATGAAGAGAAAGAAGAGCAATAAGAAAGCACCCCTGAGGGTGCTTTCTTTATGCCTTTTTTTCGGGTGCGGGTCTTTTCTTGGCGGTATAGTCTGAAACGTCTATACGTATTACGCTGACAACGGTTGTCATTTTGTCCTCAAAGGTGAAATCCTTACCCGTCTGAGTTTTCATAAGGATGGAAAGTCCCTTTTTCTTTTCTTCAATGTCCTCGGTGATTAGGGCAGTACCTCTTCCCATAACAGAAGCATAGGATATGCCGTAGCGGCAGGCGATGTCACCCTCAAAGGGCTCAATATCGCAGTCAAGCTCAAAGAACACACGGGGATTTTTTCTCATTACATCAAGCTTTCTGCCTCTGAGAGCACCGTGAAGCCATAATGTGAGCTTACCCTCCTCCATAGTGTAGCCGTAATTCATCGGTACGACGTAAGCTTCTCCGTCGTCTACCATACCGATGTGCACTACTTTTGCTTTATCGAGTATTTTAATAATTTCGTTTAAGTCTGTTACTTCTCTTTCACGTCTTGTCATACCGTTCATGGCTTAACCTCTTTTTTAAACGTTATATCATTCTTGAAACCTCAACAATAATCGTCCAGAGCTTTGTGCCCTTGAAATAGTAAGAAATCTTTTCAAGGAAGGCCTTAATGCCTGTAAGGGGCTCATGGTCCTCGGCATCAGCGCTTCTGTCAATAGCAAAGGCCTGTGAGCAGCAAAGTCCGCCCTCACCGAAAAGCTCTGCTCTGATATAGAGGAAATCCTCACTGCCCTCAATTTCGTCAAGGTTGAGTGTATAGGTCTTTCCGTCAGAAATATCGGCAGTTGCAATAACCTTGCCGTTAGCAATCCACTGAATTGTTGTGGCATCTGTAGCCGATGCGGTAACTGAGTGTCCGTCAACAGAAATATCTGTGAACATCGGGTAGGGAAGACCCGAATTCATAACATCAATTTCCTCATAGGGACCTATTTTATCGTTTGCACGAAGCTTTCTTGTAATGCCGAAGAAAGCACCGCTCTGCATAGTAGCCTTGATGTTTTCTTCGGTGTTTTCCTCCATCATAAAGATGCTGTAGGAGGAGTCTACGGTTGCCTTGTTGTGTGCATCGGTATTGCTGAAGCCGATAACAGTCTTACCGTAGGGAAGACTGTACATAAGAAGGTTATCCCAGAGGATTCTGTCATAGCCGGTTGTGCCGTTTTTCTCGTTGAGTATTTCTATACCGAGACAGCTGTCGTATTCAAGAATAAGGTCACCGAAAAAGCTGATGTTGTATTCATCGTTGACAGCATCGGGGTTTGCATTGCTTTCAATCCAGTCACCGGGGTGGTTTATGTATGAAAGTCCGCCGTGGTCATCAATATATTTTATAGCCTGCTCATATCCCTTTTCATTTTCTGCACCGGGGAAGCCGTTGCCCTCGTTGCTGTCAAGAAAATGACCGTTGACGTGGTTTTTGCTAAGAGAAAGATTGTTGAATTCGTTTGCACCTAAAACGGGGACCATTTTTTTGCCTCTGTTTTCATAGGTGCCGTTTTTTATTGCCTCATATTCCTCGGTGGTAAGGTGTGCAAATTCATTGCCGAGAATCGGCTGATAAAGAACATAAAGAGGATGCATAAAGGGGTCTTTATCCCATTCCACACCGGTAACACCGTGGTCTGAAACAGCAAGGAAGTCGTAGTTCTGTCTGTATGCTTCTTTGACCATAACGGGCAGAGTTTCATCGGCGTCGCTGTAGGTGGTGTGTGAATGAAGTGAGCCCTTATATGCGCCCCATGCATTTTCACCGTTCCAGATAACATCCTTATATGGGTTAAGAATTGTGTAGTCCGTGTCAGCCGTATCTGCCGCAAGACAGAATGTACCCAGGGAAAGACAAAGGATAATGCTCAGCAGTAAGCTGATAGCTTTTTCTGTTTTCTTCATAATAAACCTCCTGAAATGATAATATGCCTCTGTTTATTTCTGCCGTATCAATGCTACCACGCATTCTATATGTGCGGTATGCGGGAACATATCCACAGGCTGAATTCTCTTTACCTTATATCCGTTTTTACAAAGAAATCCCAGATCTCTTGCCTGAGTTTCAATGTTGCAGGAAATATAAACAACCTTTTCGGGTGCGAGTGTGACAACGCTCTTAAGGAAGTTAAGGTCACTGCCTGCTCTCGGCGGGTCCATAAGCACAACGTCGACCTTCTCTTTTTCCTCAGCCATACCCACCATAAATTTACCTGCATCGGCACAGAAAAAGCGGATGTTATCAGCCATGTTGAGCCTTGCGTTGTAAATCGCATCCTTTACCGCATCGCTGTTTAATTCAACACCGATGACCTGCTTTGCCTTGTCTGAGGCAACGATACCGATTGTACCCGTGCCGCAGTAGGCGTCAAGCACAGTTTCCTTACCCTTGAGGTCAGCAAATTCTATTGCAGTGCCGTAGAGCTTTTCGGTCTGTATGGGGTTAATCTGATAGAAGGATTTAGCCGAAATGCGGAATCTTTTTCCGCAGAGGATGTCCTCAATATAGCCGTTGCCGTAAAGAATTTCCTCTCTGTCGCCGAGTACGAGACTCGTCTTGCCGCCGTTGATATTCCATATAACCGTTGTTATGTATTTGTGCTTTTTAAGAAGCTCCTTGAGAAACTCCTTTTTTGCAGGGAAAAGATGATGACCCGTAACGAGTACGACCATAGTTTCACCTGTGGCAAAGCTCCTTTTCACAAGGACGTGACGAAGAAAGCCCTTTCCCGTATCCTCGTTGTAGGCGGTGAGCTTATATCGGGGGAGCATGTGCCTTATATCAACGATGATTTTATCGGCAATTTTATCCTCGAGCATACACTCGTCAACAAGCACGATGTTGTGGCTTGAGGACTGATACACGCCTGAGACTATCATACCGCCTCGTGTTGTACCGAAGGCAGCCTGAACCTTGTTTCGGTAGTGGACAGGCTCATTCATACCGATGATTTCCTCCACGTGACCGAAGCGACCGAGAGTACGGATGGCCTTTGCCTGCTTGAAGGAAAGCTGCTCCGGATATGTCATATTCTGAAGCTGACATCCACCACACTTTTTATAAAGGGGACAAGCATTGCCCTTGCCTGCTTTTGCGGGTCGGGACTGCTTTTTTGGTGGAGGTGAGCTTCTTTTTTCTGCTCTTTTTTCCATTACAGCTTAACTCCGGAATATTTTTTAACCATACGCTTGATGGTAAATCTTAATGAAATGAGAAAAGATACTGCAAAGAACATTGCTAAGGGTTCGCCTGCTTTTTTCATAAGTTTATCCTCCTTATAGCTCCTGTGTTTTGAATGTTGTATAACCTTCGTAGTAATAGCTATGATCAATGCCCTTCATATAAATCTCGCGGTCATTGATTTTGTCCGTTAAGGCGTTTTTTAATATGAACTTTATTTCAATATCTTTAACGGGACTTCTTTCCATAGCCTGAAGATAATCTTCTTTATCGACCTGACTCCAGTCAATAACTTTGCCGAGCTCCTTTCTGAGTATGCAATCAAGCCAGATTCGCGCGCTTCTGCCGTTGCCCTCACGGAAAGGATGTGCGATATTCATTTCAACGTATTTTTCTATGATTTCATCAAAGGTGGACTGAGGCATAGCCTCTATATTCTGCAATGCTGCCTCAAGATACATTACAGGAGCAAAGCGGAAATTACCCTTAGAGAGATTGACCTTGCGGATTTCTCCTGCGAAGAAATATATATCGTCAAAAAGATATTTGTGTATGGCCTGAAGCGACGCGGTTTTTCCTGATTCGAGCTTATCGAGAATGCCGCTTTCAAAAAGTTCGGCGGCCTTTTTCTTGCTGATTTTTTCTTCTGCCTCTGCAAGCTCGGGTGCAGACGTTATACCTAATTTGTTTTCAAGCATAGCCGTACCTCGCTTTTACTCTGTAATCACGCTGAAGCCGAAATTGTATTCCTTACCTGAGAAATTCTTGAATTCATCGTTGGTATGTGCGCCCCAGCTGTCATATCCGCCGATGCCCATCTGTCTTGCGATTGCTCTCAGATAAAGAGTATCACTCTCGGGAAGCTCGTGGATGTGAGCTGCGTTTTCGAGCTCATAGGCAGTGTATTTACACAGATTAAGCTCAATTTCCTTATCTGCCTGCAGGGTAAGAGCCTGCGGATAAGCGGTGAGACGGGCATATCTTACTCCCGTTCTGTTGCCGTGCTCCTGAGGCCTCTGATAGGGTACGAAAAGAGAATCAAGGTCTGTTTTGTAAAGGGCAAGGAATGCACCCTTGTTTCTGTCTATATAGTTTTCCGAGGGACCTCTGCCGAGATATTCGAGGGTTTCATAGCAGTTTTTAAGAGGAAGGATAACGGATATTTCCGGAATCTCGGGAAGTGAGGGGTCGGGAGAGAAGCTGTAATCCACGTGAATACCCTTGCTTCCTATTGTGAAAATAAGTTTACCCTTGCTGACGGGGGAGGTGTAAACGGTAAAGCCGAGCTCAAGAGTTACATTTTTACCGTTATTTTTGATTTTGCCTATTTCCGTGCCTGCGAGCTGACCTGCGTGACGCCATACTCCGCAACGCACAAGCTGCTTATTACCTCTGTCGTTATCGGTGAGTGCTCTCCAGAAATTCAGCTGAAGGTCACCTGCAAGAAGCTCTTTACCGTTTTTCTTGATTGAGTAAAGGCTGTGGCTTCTTCTCGAGAAGCACACCTCAAGGTCACCGCCGTAAATTTTTACGGTGCCGTAGGTGATTTTCACATTCATTTCGTCGCCTTCTACACCGACTTTTTCGAGCTTATGCTCGTTGATGACAAACTGAGCCTTTGCTACGGCATAGCCAGCTTTAGCCCATTTTTCAGAGGCTTTAAGCTCAAGCATAATATTGAGGTAGCACTCAGTTTCCGGCACTGAGGTGATTTCAAGGCTTACAATTTCGCTTTCACCGGGCTTTACATCAACAATAAGGTCACCGCTTTCGTTAACACGGTTCTTATTTACAAGCTGCCAGTGAATGTTATATTCATTGAGATTTGTGAAAAGGAAGTTGTTGGTGATTTCAAAAATGCCCTTGGAAGCATCTATCTCCTTAAAGGAAACCTGCTGATAGAGCTGTCTTATTTCCTGAAGAGCGGGTTTGAGAGCTCTGTCGGCAAAGACAAGACCGTTTCCGCAGAATGAGCCGTCGTGAGTGATTTCGCCGCTGTCGCCGCCGTAGCCGATAAAGGAGCTGCCGTCATCTTTCTTTATGCGTACGCCCTGGTCAACGAAGTCCCAGACGAAAACGCCGAAGAAGGAGGGATATTTATCCATAAGCTCGAGATATTTTTCATTGTCACCGCAGGAGTTGCCCATGGAATGAGAGTATTCGCAAAGCATCCAGGGCTTGTCGGTGAGTCTCTGCATATCTCTTTCAAGGTCCCAGGGCTTCGGATACATCTGTGAGTAAACGTCAGTTACGTTTTTATTGAAATCGAAGAGCTCACGCTCACCCCAGATTGATTCGTAGTGTACGGGGCGTGAGGGATCAACCTCGTGGAGATAATCGTGCATCTTAAGGAAGTTTTCACCTGCGCTGCATTCATTGCCAAGTGACCAGATGATAACTGAGGGGTGGTTTTTATCTCTCTGATAGAGGGATTCGATTCTGTCCATGCAGGAGGGAGTCCACATTTCCATACCGTCAGGCATAAGAGGCGTGATGTCACCCATAAGGCGGGTGCCGTGGCTTTCGAGATTGTTTTCGTCTATGACATAAAGACCGTATTCATCGCAAAGGTCATACCAGTCGGGGTGGTTGGGATAGTGAGAGGTACGCACAGCATTGATGTTGTTCTGCTTCATAATCTCGATATCCTTAATCATAAGCTCTCTCGATACAGCTCTTCCCGTATCGCAGGAAAATTCGTGACGGTTAGTGCCCTTGAGGATGATTCTTTTTCCGTTATAGTAAAGAACGCTGTCTTTGATTTCAATATGTCTGAAGCCTGTTTTGCAGCTTACATATTCGATATTTCTGCCCGCCTTATCTCTGAGTGTGATAACAACAGTATAAAGATAGGGCTTTTCTGCACTCCAGAGGTTGATAAAGGGAAGGGTCGTTTTAAGAGAGAGTGAAGCACCGCTTTCGCAGGAAAGTGAGTCGGTAGCAACAACATCGCCCTTCATATCGTAAACAGTAAGCTCAGTTTCCGCATATTCGCCGCTGTTTCCGAGAAGCACATCGGCTGTAAGTGTACCCCATTTATAGTCGATTGTATCCGGATGAGCCTTTACGGTGAAGTCGGCAATATACTGTGTACCGGTTGTGTAAAGGTAAACGGGTCTGTATATACCTGAAAGGCGGAAAAAGTCCTGATCCTCAAGCCATGAAGCGGTACACCAGCGGTAAACCTCAACTGCAAGAAGATTTTCGCCCTCACGGATGTATTCTGTGATGTCAAATTCGCTGTGTCTGAAGGTGCCCTCGCTGTAGGCGACTCTCTGACCGTTTATATAAAGATAGTAAGCGGATTCAACGCCCTCAAAGGCAATGACAACACGTCTTGAGGCTTCTTTGGCAGAAAGAGTGAACTTTCTTATATAGCAGCCGACAGGGTTGTAGTCTGTAGGTGTTTCGGGAGGAGTGGGCTCCTGAATTTTTTCCCAGGGATACTGTACGTTGGCATAGATAGGATAGTCATAGCCCTGCATCTGCCAAGAGGAGGGAACGGGGATATTATCCCAGGAATCTGAGTTATAATCCTCCTTATAGAAGCTGTCCTCCTTCTCGCGGTAGGAATTATACATACGGAATTTCCATTCTCCGCAAAGGTCAATATATCTTTCACTTTTGCTTCTTTCACATTTCTTGGCACCGTCAAGTGAATCGTAGGGAATAAAGGTTGCCTTTGAAGCAAGACGGTTGATGCCTGTTACGGTGGGCTGATTCTGCCATTCGTCAAAGCCGTGTATGGGTGTTTTCATTGGTTTGCCTCCTGAAAAGAGCTTATTTTATGTTGATTTTACGCTCAATGATATAGCCGGTCACAACAAGAAGGATGATGGCTATAAGTGATTTGACACAGTATTCGTTAAGAAGATAGGGGTCTATGAAGCTGCGCATTTCTTCAGCAGATTTGAAGGAAATATAAGCACCGTCTGCGTTTATGCCGTAGCTGAGGGGAGCAACCTTTTCTGTCAGTGTAACAATAATGCCCGAAAGGGTGTGTATTGCACAGAAAACAAGGGCGCCGAAAAGCTTCGGATGGCTCTGAAGAGCTCTTGTGTTGGCAAGTGTAACTGAAAAATAGATAAAGCCAACGTATGTAAGAAGTGATGAAAGTGATGTGAATACGAGGAAAAGGAGAATTGAAACAACTGAGCCGCCTGAGGGCATAGCTGCAACAAATTCCTCAATCATAAGAGCGATAGCCTCATCAAAGTCCGCAACCTGCTTTTTGATATGCAGGAAGATGAAAACGAAGGGGAAGAAAGCGGCAATATAGCTTACAATAATCCAGAAGAAGGAAACAATAACCTTTGAAACAAGAAGCTGACTGCCCTTGACGGGAAGCGTCATTGTAAGATAGCCCTGCCTTGAAAAGATGGTATCGTAGAAGTTTCTGATTACGGAAACAAGGGAAACGATGATAACGGCAAAGGCAATAAGTGCAAGGGGAAGAATTGCCATTGAAAAGAGAGTTTCGCTGTCAAAGAAAAGGGAAATGCCCATAAATGCCGAAGCGATAAGGCTGACTGCAAGAATAATGAAATGATATCTTGCGGTATGTCTGATTTCGTGTTTTAAAAGCTTACCAAACATGGGGGAACACCTCCAGGAATACTTCTTCTACGGTTTTGCCGTGCTTTCTGAGCTCGTCAACGTGGGCGTTGACTATGACCTTACCGTGGTTGATCATAAGCACACGGTTGAATATTTTTTCAACGTCGTTGATAAGGTGAGTTGAAATGATGATGGTTGAATTTTTGGCGTAGTTTTTCATAATCAGGTCAAGAATCACTGCTCTTGATGATGGGTCAAGACCGCCGAGAGGTTCATCGAGAATGTAAAGCTTTGCCTTTCTGCAAAGAACAAGGATAAGGCAGAGCTTTTCCTGCTGACCCTTTGACATTGTCTTGAGCTTCTGCTTAAGGTCAAGGTTGAAGTCTGTAGCCATCTTAACAGCCTTTTCCTTGTCAAAATCCTTATAGAAGTCTGCAAAATAATCAATGGCATCGGTGGGCTTCATCCAGCCGGGAAGATAGGATGCATCGGGAAGGAAAGCAACAATCTGCTTTGTTTCAACACCGATTTCATTCTGGTTATTGATTTTAACAATGCCGGAATAATCCTTGATAAGACCTGCAAGGATTTTTAAAAGAGTAGTTTTACCGCAGCCGTTAGGGCCGAGAAGACCTACAACGGAGCCTTCGGGAATTCTCATACTGACATCGTCGAGAACGAGCTTACTGCCGTAGGATTTTTTAAGTCCTGAAATAGTAATAATATCAGACATAATGCACACTTCCTTTATTTAAGATATTTGGATTTGTTGGATGTTATCATATATGCTCCGAGACTCCACATAAGTCTGAGGATAATGATGATAAGTGGGTTGAAGAAAAGGGGCATATTCAGTATGCAGGCAAGAGCCATAATAACAAGTGCGAGAATCTGCCCCGTTATGTGAACGTTGAAAAGGAACTTATCGGAAACGTAAAGATTATAGGCATTGACCACAAGGTTCAGAAGACCGTGACCTGCCTTTGCACATATCAGACCGCCGGTAAGACCGGTGATACGCTTACTTCTGTAGGAATCCACTATGGCTTCGCTTTTGCCTGAAAGCACTCTTACTGCGGCACTTTCAAGGCTGAGACGCTTGGCAATTTCCTTGTGACCGAGGAAGGGCTCCTTGCAGGTGAGAAGCAGAAGAAGACCGGTTTTGTTGAATTCCTCAGAAAGCTTTCTTACAGAGGAAAGAGCTCTGTAGTTAACAAGGAAGGAGGCGGTAAGTCTGCCCTCTATAACAAGATACATCACGAATTTGTTCATACCGTAATGCTTTTCTTCCCTTTCATCGGGTACGGGTATGCTGTGCTGAATAAGCATCTCCCTGCTGCCGACGAGAACTCTTTTTCCCGATACCCAGGCAGAAAAGCCGAGCTTTTCCTCATACTGAACATTTTCTGTCAGCGGAAGCTCTGCACCTATCTGAGAGATGAAATCCTCAAAGCATTTTCCAGGAAGAGAGCCGGCATTTATAAGAACTGCAGAGGCAACTATGGCCGCATCGTTCTGCTTCATAAGCACACCGGGCATAAGCCTGAAGGAGGAAACATCAGCAGTGAAGATATCGGAAATATCCATAGTTACGCCGTGAGCTTTGCCCACAAGGTGAATACCCTCGTTATGTGTGGCGGCGGCACCGCTTTTGTTAAGACGGTAGTTCACTATATAGTTAAGCACAGCGCAGGCAGTCTGACCGGTTACGGGGCTGCAGAAGCATATAACCGAAAGAAGAATTCCCAGGGAAAGATTAACATTCCTGTTTATAATGAACGAAATAAGATAAAGGATAAAGCCTGTTGCGATAACCGCAAGGTATGAGAAGGTGTAAAAACGGCTTTCGCTGTGGCGGCCGCCTACGTCTGCTGAAAGGCTGTCGCTCATTTCAACGTCGGTGCAGTAAAGAATGTTAGGCTCATCCTTGTCGGAAATCTGCCCTGCAACGGCAGAAGCGTCCTTTTTACTTTCCATAGGCTGAACACTCTGAAGGTTTTTACCCTTCATAACCGTTGTGATTGAGCCGAGAGCCGTACGGGTGTTGAAATAATCCGTAAGACAGGTGGCCGCAGCAGTAAACACTGCAAAGCAGGTGTAGGACCTGGTCTGTCCGAGACCGGCTGTGCCCATAACAAGCACCGCAACATCGTGAAGCAGAACAAAAACCGTTACCACAAGCAAGGAAAAGTCCTTATCCGGTGAAAGATTACGTATGCTTTTTATTCCGCTGAGGTAATTTCTGAAAAATACACCTACAAGGGGTATGAGCAGTAAAATATTTATTGCACCGTAAAGTCTGCCGCCGTTTCCGAAGAGGAATTCAAGCAGATTTCCCTCGGAATAAAAGGTGGGCATAACTGAAAGAACAAGTGAGAGGAAAAAGAGACTCACAGCAAAAAGCAGCTGAATTTTCTGAGTGCGGCTCTGCTTGATAAGGCGGCTTCTCAGAGCCTTTCCCGTGTGTATTGCCTGACTGTCACGCTTTTTTCTGTCTATTCTGCTTTTGTTTTTCAGCGCCTCTGCCAGAATCGGACTGTCGCCGTCTTTTGTAACGGCTTTATCCACGGCGTCGAAAATATCCTTATCCTTTACGGAGGATAAAACGTCAATGATGTTGGTTTTTTCCTCTTCACCGTGGTTGGTGTCAAGAATATGACGGTCTGACTGCTTGCTTTTTACAAGAACACGTACATTTTTCTTTATGTTCTTTTCCTCGCCGGGCACACGGACGGTCTGACTGATTTTCTTTTTTACAGAATCGTTCAGATTAAAAGCACGTGTTTTATCCGATGAAGCCGCAGTGTCTTTTTTTTGTGCTGAAGCGGGTTTTTCACTCTTTTTCACTGAAGAGCCGGATAAGCTTGCCATAAAAGCATCTATATCCACGCTCTGAACGGCATATAAATCTTCCTTAGCCTCATTTTTTTCAGGTGCAGGAATTTTTACCTTTTGAGTATCTCTTTTGGGGAAGGTACGGGTTCTGCTTTCACCGCTGTCGCTGAAAGCACGCCTGAATTCTTTTATATCTTCATCAGAGACATCTGCTCTGCGGGTTTTATCGGAGCCTTTGAGGAAAGCCGGGTCCTTGAAGGGGGATATGCCTTTTTTATCTTCTGACATATTTCTTTTCCTTTCCTTATTTTATTTTGCTTTGATCTTAAGGCGCTGCCTTGCAACCTCATACATAAGTATGCCGGCGGCAACGGAGGCGTTGAGGGATGTGATTTTACCTCTCATGGGAAGTGAAACAACAAAGTCGCTTTTTTCCTTGATAAGGCGGCTTACGCCGTTACCCTCGGAGCCTACTATAAGAGCTACGGGGCCTGAGTAATCGGTTTCGCACCAGTTTGTGCCGTCCATATCGGCGGTGTAAACCCAGAGACCTCTTTTTTTAAGGTCATCTATTGTTGAAGCCAGGTTACCTACCCTTGCAACGGGAACATACTCAACTGCACCTGCGCTTGTTTTGCCCACAGCGTAGGAGAGTGAAGCATTACGTCTTTTCGGGATGATGATTCCGTGAACGCCGGTGGTTTCGGCAGTACGGATGATGGCACCTAAGTTGTGAGGATCTTCAATTTCGTCACAGATGATGATGAAGGGGTCTTCTCCTCTTTCTTCGGCAAGGGCGAAAATATCCTCAACCTCGGCATATTTATGGGCTGCGGCGTAAGCGGCAACACCCTGATGGTTGCCCTGACCGCACATGAAGTCAAGCTTCTTTTTGTCAACCTCTTTTATAACGATGTTTTTATCCTTGCATTCGGCAATGATTCTGCCGATAGAGCCGTTTCTTTCACCCTTTGCAACAAGAAGGGTATCGATAAGTCTTTCACTTCTGAGAGCTTCCGAAACTGCATTTCTGCCGATGATGAGATCAGGTCTTTCTTCGGCAGGGTTTTCTCTTTCGGTTCTGTCCTTTTTATAATCGTTTCTTTCTTCGTTTCTGTTATAGTTACGGCTTTTTTCACGGTCAAATTTTCTGTCCATCTGAATTGCCTCCGAATTTATATTATAATCGATTAATTATATCACAGCAGAAAATATAGTTATTTCTTATTTAGAATAATAAATTATCTTAAGCCCCTAAAAGAAAAAAATTTCATATAATAGTATATACTATCGGGAAAAATCACTTGATTATTGAGTGAAAATTTGGCATAATAGGATGAATAAAACCACAGGGAGAAAGCGAATGATTTTTAAAATGAACAAGGAGCCTATGGGCACATTTGAATATATGATTGTCGGTTTGGGAAATCCGGGCAGACAGTATGAAGAAACAAGGCATAATGCAGGCTTTATCACTCTTGATATGCTGGCTGAAAAATACGGCATAAAGGTAAACAAGCTTAAGTTTAAATCACTTATGGGCGACGGCAGAATCGAAGGAAGAAGATGTCTTCTTTTAAAGCCTCAGACCTTTATGAATCTGAGCGGTGAGGCAGTACGTGATGCGGCTCAGTTTTATAAAATTCCCCCGGAAAGAATCATCGTAATATTCGACGACATCAGTCTCGAGCCGGGCAAACTCAGAATAAGACGCAAGGGCTCTCACGGCGGTCACAACGGAATGAAAAACATAATTTATCATCTGAATAACGATAACCTTCCCCGCATCAAAATGGGTGTTGGAGCAAAGCCCAACCCTGAATACGACCTTGCGGACTGGGTGCTTACACGCTTTACAAAAAAGGAAGCGGATGAGCTGATAAAAGCAGCTGAAAATGCAGTCGGCGCAGTAGGTCTTATGGTTAAAGGTGAAATCGATAAGGCGATGAGCGACTATAACTCATAAGAAAAATTAAAGGAGCTGTAAAAACGAAAGTTTTTACAGCTCCTTTTTAAGGGGCTCGGAAAAAATGCGCAGAATGAACAAACCGAGCCAAAATAAAGCGAAAAGCTTTATTTTGGGTTACCCGACGGCGTACAAAGGTACTCCGAGG
>JAZPZK010000012.1:0-59128 GCA_045544675.1 Acutalibacteraceae bacterium | reverse complement strand
CAACTCTTTGTTAAAATACTCGCAAATCCGGCAAGGATTTGCTGCGTTTTGTGCCTTGATTTGCCAAAAATCTCTACTGCAAAAAATTTACAACCTGAAAGTGCGAATTTTAGTAGGATTTTTGGATGATGAGGATGACGTAAGGCTGACGCCTTTCGAATCCGAATCGCCGAAAAGCCGCTGAAAGTCACACTTTCAGGCGTGTTCGGATTATATTCGTCACCCTACCGTTTTTATTTTAAGTTGAAGATTTCTTAAACTACAGTTAAAGAATATGTCCTATAATATCTCCGTTAGTGAAAATGCACATCATTTTATAGCTTTTGTCCCGGTATAGCTTGAACATTGAAGAAAAAGCATCTTTTATGGTAAAAATTAACAATGTTTAAAATGACGAAAAAAGATGTATTTTTTAAGACTTTAGCACTAAAAACGACGAAAAAAGGCTGTCAAAAATCCGAAAAGTAAAAAAATATCTAAAAAAATCTCAATTTTATATTGCAAAATGACGATAGTTTTTGTATAATAGTGAAAGTGACAATCGTCAAAATATCCAATTAGTGCAAAAAATAAAGTTGGGGGCAAATAAAATGTCTAACAGATTATTTCAGGGAATCATACATCAGATGAAGGATGCCATCGACCGTACTATAGGCGTTGTGGATACAACCGGCACAATAGTATGCTGCAGCGACCTTGGCAGAATCGGTGAAAGCGGCATAGTTGATATGAAAGAGGTTCTCGCAAGCGGTGAAATCAAGGTTATAGGAGGAAAGACCTTCCTTGCAATCAGCTCACAGAACCATCCCGACAGTGCAATTTTTGTTGACGGAAACGATGAAAATGCAAAGAATTACGCTAAGCTTATTTCAATTTCACTTGGCGGAATAAAGCAGTATTATGACGTAAAATTCGACAGAAGCAACTTTATCAAGAATGTTATACTTGATAATATCCTTCAGGGTGATATCTATCTTAAAACCAGAGAGCTGGGCTTCAACAACGAGGTTTCACGCTGTGTTCTTCTTATCAGAACAGCTGAAAGATCGGAAATCTCCGTCAGCGAAACCGTCCAGAATCTCTTCCCCGATAAGAATAAGGATTTCGTTATCAACATCAACGAAACTGATATTGCCCTTGTTAAGGAAGTACGTCAGGGTAATGAGATAAAGGACCTTGAAAAGCTTGCAAGAAGCATTGTTGATTCACTTCACACCGAGTTCTACATCAACTCAATTATCGGTATCGGTACAATTGTAACCGGTATCAAGGAGCTTCCCCGTTCCTTCAAGGAATCACAGATCGCTCTTGAGGTAGGCAAGGTATTCGATACTGAAAAGACAATCGTTACCTATGAAAATCTCGGTATTGCAAGACTTATCTATCAGCTTCCCACAACTCTTTGTGAGATGTTCCTTAAGGAAATCTTCAAGAAGGGCTCAATTTCCGGTCTTGACCACGAAACACTTTTCACAATCCAGAAGTTCTTTGAGAACAATCTGAACGTTTCCGAGACATCAAGAAAGCTCTTCGTTCACAGAAATACTCTTGTTTACAGACTTGAAAAAATCAAGAAGCTCACAGGCCTTGACCTGAGAGAGTTCGACGATGCTATCGTGTTCAAGGTAGCTCTTATGGTTAAGAAATACCTTGATGCAAAGCCCATCAAATATTAAAAAATTGATTTATGCCGGCATAATTGTCGGCTAAATCAGGTTATATAAGATGTTTTGTTAAAAATGCAGCCGTTTTGTCGGTTGCCGTGTCACCTGCAAAGAAAGAGGAACAAATATGATTGAATTTAAAAATGTGTCTATGAAATATAAGACAAATAACGCCGTTGCCCTTGATAAGGTCAATGTCAGAATTGAAGACGGCGAATTTGTTTTTATCGTTGGCGCTTCAGGTGCTGGTAAAAGCTCCTTTCTGAATGTTATCATGGGTCAGGAAAAGGTTGACTCAGGTGAAGTTGTTGTAGGCTCCTACAACCTTCAGAAAATCAAGAAGAGAGAGCTTCCTTATCTTCGCCGTATGCTCGGTATCGTTTTCCAGGACTTCCGTCTTATCCCCAAGATGACTGTTTACGATAACGTAGCCTTTGCTCTGAGAGTTATCGGTATGGGCGAAAGAAAGATCACCAAGAGAGTACGCTATGTTCTCAAGCTTGTTGACCTTTCTTCAAAGTCAAAGAACTTCCCGCATCAGCTTTCTCAGGGTGAAAGACAGAGAGTTGCCATTGCAAGAGCTCTTGTCAACAATCCTGCAGTTATTATTGCCGATGAGCCTACAGGTAACCTTGACCCGGTGCTTTCAGGCGAAATTATGAGTCTTTTTGATAAAATCAACGCTCTGGGCGCAACGGTTGTGGTTGTTACTCACGACCTTGAGCTTGTCCGTCAGTTTGACCACAGAATCGTAACAATCGAAAACGGCAGCATCGTTTCCGATATTCCCGCAAGAAGCCGTGCAGCTGCTGTCGCTGTGCAGGAGGAAGAAGCAGAGGAAGAATATGAGCAGGATCCTCAGGCTGAAGAGGAATACGAGGAAGCACAGTCAGCTGAAGCAGAGGAGGCTTACGAGGAAGCTGAGGAATACGAAGCTTCTGAAGAAGCAGAAGAAACAGAAACTGAAGCTGCAGCGGACGAAAATGACGAAGACGAATGTCTTGAAGGCTTCGAAATAGACGAAATAAAAGAAAATATGCAGGAGGAATAAGAAATGGCAAAGAAAAAGAAGTCCTCCGGCGGACTTAACACATCATATCTTACAAAAATGGGCGCACACAACATGGTGGCAAACCGCAGTATGTCGATTTCTTCAATCAGCGTGCTTACTGCTTGCCTTATGCTTATCGGCATATCCGTTGTGCTTCTGCTCAACATCCAGTCACTTGTAAAGGATATTGAAAATCAGAACGTTATCGTGGCCTTTGTTCAGGACGGTGCTGACGATGCAACCGTTGCAAAGGTAGGTGCTGACCTTGAGGGCATCGAAAACGTAACAAATGTTGAATTCGTATCAAAAGAGGTTGCCTATGAAGAGCAGCTTAAGGAATACGGTCTCAGCGAGGGTGAACTGAGCGAGCATATTAAAAACCCCTTGCCCGACTCCTACAGAGTTTCGGTAAGCAACCTTGAGGAATTCAATGTTACTCTTGAAAAAATCAAGACGGTTGAAAATGTTATCTCCGTCAGAGAAAGTCAGGAGCTTGTTAATCAGATTTCAACCCTGCAGACCTCATTCACAGCAATCTGCATAATTTTCGTTGCAGTTCTTGCAGTTGTTTCAATGTTCATCATTTCAAACACAATCAGAATGGCTATGGTTTCACGTAAGGTTGACATCCAGGTTATGAAGAGCGTTGGAGCAACCAACACCTTTATCCGCTGGCCCTTTATGATTGAAGGTATAATCATCGGTCTTATATCAGCTGTTCTTGCACTCGGACTTACCGTTGCGGTTGAAAGAGTAGAGGGTGAGGCTATGGCATCACTTCTTGAAATGTTCGGCGGACAGTCGGTTTCAATTCTTGAATACCTTCCCATTCTTATTGTGAGCTATCTTGTAGCAGGTATTTTAATCAGCTCCTTCGGTACACTTGTTTCAATAAGAAAGTACCTTAAGAAAGAAGGCAGCGAAGCAAACGAGATTATTTAAGAGGTAAAAAACTATGAAAAGAACAACAAGTCTGATTCTATGTCTTGTGTTGCTACTTTCATCCCTTGTGTTCGGCAACTCCTTCAATCCGCAGGTAAATGCCGCAACCACCGATGAGCTTGAGCAGAAAATCGAAGAGCTTGATAAGGAAATCAAGGAAAACGAGGATAAGCTTGAGGCTCTTAAGGAAGACCAGGAAAAGCAGCAGGAATACCTTGACGGACTTGAAAAGCAGATTAAAACCGTTGAGGAAAAGGCATCCAAAATTCAGGTGCAGATTTCAACAATCGATACAGAAATCGGTAATCTTGATGCGGAAATCAATCAGCTCAAGCGTGAGATTGAAATGACCGAAAAGGAAATTACCGAAACCGAGGAAAGCATCGAGTCTTCAAGCACTCTTCTGGCTCAGCGACTCAGAGATGCTTATATGAACGGTGACGAATCCACCCTTGAAATTTTCATGGGCTCAGACAGCCTTGCAAGCTTTATGACAAGACTCGAATATATGAAGAGAGTTACCGAAAACGATAAGACTCTTATCGAGGGCTTCAAGCAGCAGGTTATTGACCTTAACAACGCCAAGGCAAACCTTGAGAAAAATAAGGCAGAGGTTGACGAGAAGAGATCTGAGCAGCAGAAGAAGAGAGATAAGCTTGCCGAAACAGAGGCAGAATATAACAAAACTCTCGATGACCTTGAGGGTCAGTATGCAAAGATAGAGAATTATATTTCTTCTCTTGATAAATCAAGCTCGGTATATGAAAATTACATCAAGCAGCTTGAAAAGGAAAAGGCTGAGGCAGATGCAGAAATTGAGGCTATCTACAGCAGATATTATGCAACCTCACAGAAGCTTACTGTAGGAAATGCAGATCCGACTCAGAGTGGCTCATCGGGCTCATCGGGCGGTTCATCAGGCGGCTCCTCAGGTCCCGGCTACAACTCTAACTCAAGCTGGGCATGGCCTCTCGGCAGCGCAAGCTGTTATATCAGCAGTAAGTTCGGTTACAGAGATCTCAGCTGGGCAACAAGCAACCACAGAGGTATAGATATCGCAGGCTGTAACGGTAAGCCTATCTATGCAACAAGATCAGGTAAGGTTATCGTTGCAAGCACCGGCGGAACCAGCTACGGCGTATATGCCATTATCGACCACGGCGACGGCTACACCAGTCTTTATGCTCATATGTCAGCTATCTACGTTTCAAACGGACAGACCGTGCAGAAGGGTGATATGATAGGCAGAGTAGGAAGCTCAGGCCGTGTATCAGGACCCCATCTTCATTTTGAAATCCGCTATTACGGCACGGCAAACGATCCGCTTAAGTTTGTATCAAAGCCATAAATTAAAGAGGGGTAGTTAAACTGCCCCTCTGATTGTATAATATCGCATAGGCAGATTTGTCTATGCGCTTATCTGCTTATAAGGGGGCATTTCCATGAATAAAAAAATTCCTTTGGGAATAACTGTCGGACTTATTATTTTCGCCATTGCCGTATCCTCGGCTGTATCTGTAGGTGTTATGAGCAAGGAATATGACAGAGTTCTTGCAGGCTTACCGCAGAAGCTTGAAAGATATGAAATACTTGATGAGCTTGACGATATAATCAACAAGCATTATTACGGTAAGAGCGTTGAGTCGGATATTGAGCAGGCAATAGCTCAGGGATATGTTGAATCTCTCGGTGACAGAATTTCAAGATATATGACCGCCTCTCAGTACAGCAGTTACCTTGCTGAGAGAAACGGAAATATCTCAGGTATCGGTATCGAATACACAAGAACAGCCAAAAACTATCTTGAAATAACCTCTGTTGCACCGTCCTCACCTGCAGAGGATGCAGGTCTTCGTGAAGGGGACCTTATAATTGCCTTTGACGGAATTATGCTTGATGCTGAAAATTACGATGAAATGGTTTCAAAGCTTACAGCTGAAATGCTCACAAGCGTCAACATTATCTATAAAAGAGGAGAAACCGAAACCACAGCAAACATCGTTAAGGGCTATGAAGCAGAATCGGTAGTATCGGATGTTTATGAAAATGTGGGTTATATTAAAATTACGGATTTCTATCCCTCAACCGTGCTTCAGGTTCAGCAGGCAGTTGATAAGTTTACCGCCTCGGGTCTTGGCGCAATTGTTATTGACCTGAGAAACAATAAAAGTGATAATTACGATATAGCAATGCAGGTGCTTGATATTTTTGTGCCGATGTCAGATGCAAAGAAGGCGGCAGCAACGGTTGTTGACGAAGACGGAAACACCGTTAAAACCTATGCCACCACCGCAGGTGAGGTCAATATCCCCGTGGGTGTGCTTGTGTCAACAAAAACAAAGCAGGCGGCAGAGCTTTTTGCCTGCAACCTGAGAGATTTCGGCAAGGGCTTGCTTTTTGCCGAAAAAACAACGGGTGCATCTGTTCTTTATCAGGAAATTTTTGAGCTTTCCGGCGGCAGTGCCGTGCTTCTTACAACGGGTAAGGTGCTTCCTTATTCGGGACAGAGCTACGACGGAACAGGCCTCACACCTGACTATGTGCTTGAAGCAAAGGCAGGTAAGGGTGATATTTCCTCAGACGGCCAGTTCCTTTATGCCGTATCTGTTTTAGTGAAATAAATTCAGCTGATTCATCAGGAAAGGAGTGTATTTTATGCAAAAAGTAAGAATAAGCGTCATTGTTGCCATAAACAACGGCGAAAAGCAGCTCAGAAATACACTTGATTCCATCAGACTTCAGAGCTTCAGAGATATTGAGGTTATTATGCTTGATGCTGCCTCTGATGACGGTACGGCACAGATTATGAAGAATTATCTTTCAGATAAGCGCTTCAGCTATACCTACTGTGACGACAGCAGTATTTCCGCGGCACGTAACAAAGGCATCTCGATGGCTAAGGGTAAGTATCTTGCTTTCGGAGACAGTAATGTTGTTTTTTCGAAGGATGTGTTCCGCCGCCTTTACGACTGTGCCGAAAAAGAAAAGGCGGAGCTTTGCATAGCACCGATGACAAGCACCGATATTTACGGTGAACACAGATTTTCCTCTTCGGGCATACTTTCCAAGCGAAAAAGAATAAGCAAATTTGATACGGATATGATATGGAATCCGGCAATAACAAACAAGCTTTTTCTGCGCAGTAAGCTTGAAGAAAGAAATCTCAGCTTCATCTGCTTCGGCAAAGCAAGGGAAGCGGCATTCACCCTTGCCTATGCTCTTAAAAGCGAGGTTATCGCAAGCTGCAGCAGGGGAAGTGTCTGTTATATTTCACCTGCAGTAAGCGACGGAGTCTCAGCTTTTCCGATTGAATATTATCTTGAGGGATATGAATACATCGTTTCCCACGCTGAGGAAGCCTTCAATAAAGCTATAGAAGAAAGTGTAACGGATTTTGAGAAAAAAGAGCTGAAAAAATGCAGAACCTATTATATTGATCAGGTTTACAGCAAGGAAGTAACGGTTCTGCTTTACAGCTACTACCGTCATTTCTGGCTTCTCAGTGATGAAGAAATCAAGAAGTATGCCGATATAATTATGAAGCTTGTATCCTCACTTTCGCCCGGCGGAAGGGGAGCGCTTCTCAAGAAAAACAAGGATATTTTCTTTTCAGGCAGGCTTATTGATTCCAAGGCTGAAATGGCTGAAAAGCCCAAGGTTACTCTTGCCGTATCACTTAATGAAAAAACCGTAAACCTTTACGAAAACCGCTTTGACATTCAGATTTCTTCAATATACAGTCAGACTATGCCGTGCTTTGAGCTTTTAGCCGATTCACGGCTCAGGGATATGCTTTCCGAAAAGTGGAGAAGCCTTCCTAATCTGCGCTTTATTGATGCTGAGAGTATGGGTGAATTCAAAAATCTTGCATTGGAAGAAAGCCGCACCGACTATATTATGTTCCTTGACGGCTTTGCAAGGCTTAATCCCAAGCATCTGATGCGTCATTATCTTTGTCTTGCAGGTAAGGATAAATACGGATTTTCCACTTCGCCTGTGGCATGCTTTGACGGCGAAAAAACCATGGATTATTCCTTTACACAGCTCTGCTACCGCTCTGATATGGAGCAGACAAGAGTAAGAAGTGAGGACTTCAGCTTTGCGTTTGATCTTTTTTTTGCCAATAAGCTTTTCAGAACAGAGCATCTTAAGGGAATACGCTTCAGCTTTTCAGATAATGCTATTCTGGATATGTATAAGCTTTATACCCATTCAAGGTTCAGAAAGCTTGCCAATACGGGGGCGTATCTGCCTTTCAATGAGCAGCAGGCGGCAGAGTATCTTCTCAGCGAAAAGAAGAATATGCCTTCCGAGGCTGTAAATATACTCAAAGGCTACAGAAGGCTTATTTTCAGAAACGTCAGGCTGAAAAAAGCAAAGGAAAAGCTTTTGCACTTTTTTGAATATATTTTCCGTTTTTTTATAGGTATTATCAGCCGCCTTCTTACCTACGGCTATTCGAAGCAGAAGCTTCGGGACAGAGTTTTCTTTTACAGCACCCTTCCTGCAGGTGGTTACTGTGATAACCTTGATGCGGTATACAGCGCCTATGAGGGAAACAAGGTGCTTTTCAGAAAGAGTCTTCCCCATACGCTTCGTGATGTTGCAAAAATCAGAAAATATACCCTTACCAGCAAGGTAATAGTGATTGACTGTGAGATGGAATATCTTAGAGGACTTCGTCTTAAAAAGGAGCAGAAGGTTATTCAGCTCTGGCATAAAAACGGAGCCTTCCGACGCTTCGGTCTTGATAAGCATTCCGATGTTTCTCCCTTCAGGGAATACAGAAATCACTCACAGTACAGCGATGTTGCTGTTACAGGCGAATATGTAAGGCAGTTCTATGCCCACGCCTTCGGTATTGACCACGAAACAGTAAAGGCTCTCGGATCGCCCTGCACAGATAATGTGCTTAAAAAAAGCTATAACGAAGCTAACAGAGAAATCATCCGTAACAAGCATCCGCTTTTAAGAAACAGAAGGATTTATGTTTATTTTCCAACCTTCCGTGAAAGTGAGGGCGAGCTCAGAGCGCTTGACCCGAAAATTGATTGGGCAAAGCTCAACAGAGAGCTTGCAGACGATGAAATCTTTGTTGTTTCCCGTCATCCTCTTTCGGAAAACGAATTTTTCAGGGATGTTTTCTATTCAAGGGTAAAGGATTATACAAAGGATCCTACCTCAGAGCTTCTTTCACTTGCCGATGTGGTTATAACCGACTATTCATCCATAATTTTTGATGCATCCCTTCTTAATAAGCCGATGGTTTTCTATTGCTCGGATTTCGGTGAATTTGAGCCGGACTTCTATCTTGATTATGAAAAGGATCTGCCAGGTGAAATTGTCAAGGATTCAGAGAAGCTTCTTTCAGCAATAAGAAGTGCAGAAGAAAAAAGCACGCCGGAGCAGATTTCCGATTTCAGAAGGAAATATATGGAAAGCTGTGACGGTAAAAGCACAGACAGAATCATAAAGCTTATAAAAGATTATCTTAAATAAATTTTTCCGTTAATAAAAAAGCCTCCTTGTGTGCAAATTAAATTTGCGAAAGAAAACAAGGAGGCGATTTTTTATGGTTAAAGCAGTCAGTTTTGTCAGATATTTACTTATGTCTGTAACCGTAGCCTTTCTGGGTGTGCTTCTCTTTTCATTTTATACTGTGCCCGATGAAATAGATTCCCTTCAGGGTGAAAGCAGCGATGTGAGCGACATATATACTCTCACCTATGAAACTGCTCAGAGCGACGGTATGCGAAGCCTTGCCGAGGGCAGCTATAAGGTAAAGGTAAGCTTTTTCAGTATGCCTATCAAAGATCTTACGGTCAACGTCAGAAGCAGACAGTATGTTGCTTTGTCGGGCGATATAATAGGTCTGAGGCTTTTCACCGAGGGGGTTATGATAGTTGATGTGGATACGGTTGAAACAATGTCGGGCGGACGTTCGCCGGGTCAACAGGCAGGTCTTCAGGCAGGGGACATCATAAGCAGAATAAACGGCGAAACCGCCCTTTCATCACAAAAAGTAAACGAGCTTATAAAGGGAAGCGGCGGTGATGTTCTTGAGATAGAATACATCCGTAACGGGGAATATTTCACAACAAAGCTTATCCCTGCTTACAGCACAGATAACAGCTATAAAGGCGGATTGTGGATAAGAGACAGCGCCGCAGGTATAGGCACCGTCAGCTTCTACGATGTGAAAACCGGAGTATTTGCATCATTGGGTCACGCAGTATGCGATATTGATACAGGGCAGGTGCTTCCGCTTCTTAACGGAGATGTGGTTTCCGCACAGATAATCGGCTGTAACAAGGGTGTAAGCGGAAAAGCAGGTGAGCTTTGCGGAATGTTCAACAGCGAATCTGTAGGTGTTCTGCTGAGTAACAGCGAAACGGGAGTGTACGGCATATTTGATGAATGGGATGAAAATGCTGAGCTTTATCCGGTCGCAACGGCAAGTGAAATTGAAACGGGTCAGGCGCAGATTATTTCTACTGTAAACGGAAATAACAAGGAGTATTACGATATTGAGATTCTGAAAATCACCGATGAGAACGAAGAAAATAAGCATATGGTAATAGAGGTTATCGATGAAGACCTTATAAACGTAACGGGAGGTATAGTTCAGGGAATGAGCGGCAGTCCCGTTATACAGAACGGACGGCTTATCGGAGTTGTGACCCACGTGCTTGTAAATAACCCTAAAAAGGGTTATGCAATATTTGCCGAAACTATGATTGAGGGGGCAGGGGAATAAAAAAGGGCAGGCGTTTTCTTTCGCCGACGTCCGATAAGGAAGTATTTGTTTCTCGAACAAAATTCCCTGTATTTTTGCCAAAAGCCTCGCAAGGCGACAGCCTTGCTGCGTTTTGTGGCTTCAATACAAGAAATTTTCTGTTCTTACGAAACTGCGAAGCACTTTAAAATGCGAAATAGCTTTGCAAGAAAAGGCGAAAATCACCGATAATGCTGACGCATACCGGTGATTTTCAACGCATTATTGTGAAGATATTTCACTTTTTAAAGAAATACTGCCTTACCGGGCGTCGGCGTTAACACCTGCCGATAATTTTTATTCAATTCCTTTAAGGGCCTCAAGCTCTTTTTTATCAACTCTTATCTGTGAATCCTTAAGGATATGCACTTCCTTACGGCTTACTGTTATAGGAGCCGCATCAGGCTTCTTTTCAAGGGAAACCTTGAGCATGCCTGTAAGAAGATTAAAGTCAACAACGGTGCCCTTACCTTCTTTTGTTTCAACTATTGCGCCGTTTTTCGGTGTAACTCTGAGAAGATGCTCATAAGCCTCCTGCTCATATTTAAGGCAGCACATAAGCCTGCCGCAGGTGCCGCTGATTTTAACCGGTGAAAGAGAAAGACTCTGTTCCTTTGCCATTTTGATTGAAACGGGCTGAAAATCTCCGAGAAAGGTGTTACAGCAGAAGGGTCTGCCGCAGATTCCGAGACCGCCTACCTTTTTGCTTTCGTCACGTACGCCGATCTGACGAAGCTCAATACGTGTACGGAAAACGGAAGCGAGATCCTTTACAAGCTCACGGAAGTCAACTCTGCCGTCAGCGGTGAAATAGAAAAGAATCTTGTTCCTGTCGAAGGTGTATTCAACATCAACAAGCTTCATATCAAGCTTGTGATAAGCAATTTTTTCAAGGCACACGTCAAAGGCTGCCTTTTCCTTTTCACGGTTTTCCTTTACGGTTTTGAGGTCATTTTCGTTTGCCATTCTGATAACCGGCTTGAGAGGTGATGTGAGTTCCTCATCGGGAAGCTCACGGTTTGCAATTGTTACCTCACCGCATTCCATACCTCTTGCGGTTTCAACGATGACCTTGTCGCCCTTTGCATATTTATTACCCTTCGGGTCGAAATAGTAGTTTTTACCTACTTCCTTGAATCTGACTGAAATAATTTCTGCCATATATAAAACTCCTTTTTATAATGAGTAAATTTATCCTAATCTGATTGAAAATAAGGTTGAGCTCAGTCTTGTTATTGCCAGATTATGATTGGGTGAAAACTGTGCATTGTCGCAGAACTGCTGAAGGGCAGTTATAATAGCGGCAGTTTTCTTCTGGGTGAGTGAGCGTGAAAGCTTCTGAACGGTTGCGGTGTGGGATGAAAGCATATCCCGTCCTCCGCTTTGAAGAATAAGCACATCCCTCATTATGGGAACCATAGCTGAAACAACCTGATTGAAAAGCTTTTTGTCCTTCTGAAATGCGGCGGTTCTCTTTATGAACATAAATTCATTTTCGCTCACAAGGCTTAAGAGAAGCTCATCTGCAAGAGTATCTGCCGCAGTATAGGCGGTGTCAGTCTCTGCAATTTCTTCACCGAGAGAATAAACGGTGGCTCTTGAAATAATTGTATCAAGAAAAGCGGATTTTGAAGGGCAGGTTAGTATGAAGCAAAGATGAGGTGCAGGCTCTTCGAAAATTTTGAGAAGAGCATTCTGAGCCTGGGGATTCATAAGGTTTGCCTGTCTTATAACGAAAACGCTTTTTTTAGCCTCGTTAGGGTAAAGCAGAGCCTTATTCTTAAGGCTTCTTACAGCATCCACCTTTATCATTGTGCTGTCCTTTTCTTTTTCGAGAATATGCAGGTCAGGATGAATAAGCTTTTCGCATTTGATGCAATGGGAACAGCCTTTGCAGGGCGGTGTATCGCTCTGACACATCAATGCGGATGCAATTTCCTTTGCAGCCTCAAAGCGGGTTTCATCGTCGCTGCCTTCAAGAATAAGGGCATGAGAAAGCTTTCCTGAAGAAAGGGCAAAGCCGACGGATGCTCTGAAGCTTTCTGTTACTTTCAGATTTTCGAACATATCAGACATCCCTTTCTTACATAATCTATATTATTATATAATAAAAGAACTTTTTTTACAAGTATTAAGAAAAAGAAATTTAAGAAGAAAAAATACCCAAGAGCCGTTTAAAGCTCTTGGGTAATGTGTTGTTGATTAAACTCAGAAGCCGATGAAGTTTTCGTTAGCGTCACAGTTCATAAATCTGGGATATGCTGCGTTTGTGTAAACTGTGGGCTGTTCTTCCTGAGCAAGAAGCCAGATTGCAAATTCTGTATGGTCACTGTTGTCCTTACAGCCAACGTGCTTAGCACCCTTGATGATCCATGTTGAATCTACGAATCTTGCATAGGAAGCACCTGTGTATTCTGACTCATAGTATGTGTAAGCGTTTACAACTCTGTCGGGTGAGATGTATTCAGCGGGTACGCCTGCAAGCTCTTCGTCGGTAAGAGCTTCACCGTAGTTAGCAAATGTAGCACCGTTTGATGTTCTTGCACTTTCAAGAACGCCGTCACCGTGGAGATATGACTTTGAGTAGATGGGAAGCTGAGTGTTGCCGTAGTGTGATACGAAGCTTACCTTAACATCTGCGGGAATTGAATCGATGATTTCTTCTGTGCTGAATACGAACTCTCTGATCTTTGCGATTTCTGCAAGTGCAACTGAATATTCGCCTTCAACACCACCAAAGAATAATTCAACTGCGTCGTCATAGTACTCATCGGGAACCATACCCCAGAGACCGTATGTTGTTCTGAATACTTCACAAAGGAATTCATCATAGATAATATCGCCGTAGTCAGCGAGAATATCATTTACGAAATCTGAAACAATGTCGATAAGACCGAGGAAGTCAAGAATACGAATGATGATGTTTACGAAAACATTACCGCCAACCTTCTTGATAAGGAATTCAGTTAAATCATGACCGCTGATTGTAAGGTCGCCTGTGAAAGCAGAGCCGACGATGTCAGCACCGTTGAGAGCAGGTGAGAAGAATACAAGGCTGTCAAAAATGTTTGCGCCGTACTTGTCGATGTAAGCAGTTGTAACCATACCGCCCATGCTGCAGGCAGCAACGTCAAGCTTATCGGCACCTGTCTTTTCCTTAACCATATCAAAGTAGCTCTTAAGGTCGTCAGCTAATTTTTCGGGGCTCATTCTCCAGTCGAAGGTGTAAAGGAAAATGTTTTCACCGCCGTACTTACGTGTAAGTGAACGGAAGAGACCGACTGCTGTGTCGGACCACTGACTGTCGTCGCTTAAGTCAAGATCAGCACCGCAATCATAGAACTTGGGGATGCTGATGTTGTTTAATGAGTTACCGTTCTGGTCAACTGCAAGGTCGCTGAAAACATTCATACCGAAATCAGCAATAGCATGTGCGCCGGCAGCTTTGTTGCCGGTTACCTTGTGACCGCCGATGTCAAAGATAAGACCGAGAACATCGAAAGCATCAATAGAAATTGCCTTTGAGCCGTCTCCCTTAACAAGGCCTGCAAAGTCGATACCTCTTACAACAACGATGGGATCACCGTCATATTTTACCGCTGCGGTATTTTCGTCAGCGGCAAAAGCGGGAACACTTGTTGCAAAAAGAAGAACGAATGTGAGTAAAACTGAAAGAATTTTTTTCATTTTGATGTCGCTCCTTTTTAAAATGTGTGAATTATGCAGACTTGATTCTATCTGCACTTATGCCGTTTAATTATACAACAAGTTACAGATGATGTCAATAAAATTTGGCAACGATATTTTGAAATTGTAAATAAACAGAGGCAAAAGAGCACATTTTTCTGTGAGAAAGGAGAAAAATTTCGTAAAAAAAGATAAAAACCTATTGATATTTTTGATTTATGTGTTAAAATGAAGTTACCAATTAAAGAGGGAGGTCAAGAAAATGGCATTTGTAATTAACGATGATTGCATCTCCTGCGGCGCTTGTGCAGAGGGTTGCCCCGTTGGCGCTATTTCTGAAGGCGATGGCAAGTATGTTATTGACGCAGACGCTTGCATCGATTGCGGTGCTTGTGCAGACGGTTGCCCCGTTGAAGCTATCGAAGGCTAATTGAACAAGAGAGGCTGTCGCGTAAGCGGCAGCCTCATATACTTTATATGCCCTCCCTGATGCTGATGAAGGGAGCTTTTTTATTTCTTGACAACTCGTCATAAACCAATATAATACATATATAATGAAAAAAGGAGGTGCCGGAGTGATTGCAGGAATAGTGTGTGAATATAATCCCTTCCATAACGGACACAGATACCACATTGAAAAAACACGTGCCGCAGGAGCAGATCATATAGTATGTGTGATGAGCGGAAACTTTGTTCAGCGCGGTGAATGTGCCCTGATTGATAAATGGCAAAGGGCAGAGGAAGCAATATGCGGCGGCGCTGACCTTGTTATAGATTTACCCGTCCCCTGGGCAATGGGCTCTGCTGAAAGCTTTGCGAGGGGCAGCATCAGTCTGCTTTGTGCTATGGGAATTGATGTGCTTTCCTTCGGCAGCGAATTTGAGGATAAGGACCTTCTTTACAGGTGTGCCGATGTCTCCGGAAACAGCGAGGTTGCAGAAAAGCTCAGAAAGTATATCCTTTCGGGAGACAGCTATCCTCTTGCACTTTCAAAATCAGCAGGCGAGGTTTACGGTGACGGTGTAAGAGAGATTCTTTCTTCTCCCAACAGCACCCTTGCCGTGGAATATCTTAAGCAGCTAAGGCACTTTTCTCCTGAATGTGATGCATTCCCTGTGAAAAGAAAGGGTGCAGGTCACGACAGCGGCACAGCAGAGGGTAATTTTGCTTCGGCAAGCAGAATAAGGGAGCTTCTCTTCTCGGAGGATGTGTCAGCCTTTGTGCCCGACAGGGTTTCACGTATGCTTACACAAAATCTTGAAAGCGGACACATTCACAGAACAGAAAATGCAGAAAGAGCAATTCTTTCCGCCCTCAGAGAAATGGGTAAGGATGAATACGCTCTTTACGTCACCGATGAAAGCGGACTTTCCGACAGAATATATGAAGGTGTGAGAAATTCAGGCAGCCTTGCTGAGCTTTACGAAAAGGCAAAAAGCAAGAACTACACCCATGCGAGAATCCGCCGTGAGGTTATGAATCTTTATCTGAAAATACCCAAGGAATACGGTAAAAAAACTCCGCCGTATATCAGAGTTCTTGCGGCAAACGATAAAGGCTTATCCCTTCTGAAGAATGCGAAGCTGCCTCTGATAACAAAGCATTCCGATGCAGTATTTGCAGATGATTTTTCTAAGAGCATATATGAGCTTCAATGCTCTTCAACGGATAAATTTGCTCTTATGAGCGAAAGAGTCAGACCCTGCGCTATGGAACAGACAAGCGCTCTCAAAGTAGTAAGCAGCAAGTAACAAGTTTTTTATGCAAACACAAAAGGACGCCAAAGGCGTCCTTTATATGCTGATTGTGCCTATGCACCAATCCTTTTCGGTATCTGTTATTCTGACATCGGCAAGCTTACCGCAATATTCCTCTGAAAGCTTTACCTTTACGGGGATGAAGTTTGACGTATGCCCCGTAATGTATCCGTCACCGTCGGAAGTTTCAAAAAGCACGGAATAAACTTTTCCGATCTGATTTTTCATAAATTCGGAACGGACCTTTTCGGTGCGCTCAATCATAACATGGCTTCTCTGCTCCTTGATGCATTTATCAAGGTGACCGGGAAGCTTTTCTGCTTTTGTGCCTCTTCTGACCGAGTAGGGGAAAACGTGAACCTTTTCAAAACCGATTTCTTCTGCAAAACGGACACTTTCCTCAAAATCCTCATCGGTTTCACCTGCAAAGCCGACCATAATATCAGTTGTAAGGGTACAGTCCCTGAAGCTTTCACGAAGCCTTGAAGCAAGGTGCCTGTATTCATCGGCGGTATAATGGCGGTTCATACGCTTAAGGGTACTGTCACAGCCGCTCTGAAGTGAAATGTGAAACTGAGGGCAAAGCTTTTTGCATTTTGCAAGCTCAGAAATAACCTCATCGGTAAGGTGGTCAGGCTCAAGTGAGCCGAGACGTACTCTTAAGATGCCCTCAACACCGTCAGCAACCTTGACCGCATCGGGAAATGATGCACCGATGTCGCTTCCGTAGGAGGAAAGGTTGATGCCTACAAGCACAATCTCCTTATAGCCTTTTTCGCTGAGGGTGCGGATTTCCTTTTCAATTTCTGCAAGCGGCTTCGAGCGTACTCTGCCTCTTGCATAGGGAATGACACAGTATGAGCAGAAGCGGTTACAGCCGTCCTGAATTTTAACGCTGGCTCTTGTTCTTTCTTCAAAGCGGCTTATGGATGTACCGCAGAAGGGGTCGCTCTTTTTATGCTCTTTTACCCAAAAAACACGGCACCCCGAAGAGAAAAACTCATCCAGAGCATCGCAGAGAAGATGGTTGCTTCTGTTTCCCAAAACAATATCGGCCTCTGTAAGCTCCATTGCCTTTTCGGGGTATGCCTGAGGCATACAGCCCGTAAGCACAACAACCGAGTCAGGGTTCGCTCTTTTGAAGCGGCGCACCGCCTGACGTGTTTTCTGATCGGCGACAGCAGTTACGGTGCAGGAGTTTACAACTATAACATCAGCCTTTTCCTTGCCGTAACAAAGCTCATAACCTTTATTTTCCAGCTGCTCGGTCATAGCCTGACTTTCATACTGATTTACCTTACAGCCCAGAGTGTAAAATTTAACCTTCATCTGTTACTCCTTTGTATTCTGAAGTAAGGCTATTATATAAAATTCGTTCTCAAAGGTCAAGTGGATTAAGCCGCAGGAAATATATGTTTTAATTCTTTTTTGCTCTTCATATATATAAACGAGGTGATAAGGTTGAAAAAAGTAATATCATATCTTTTATTGTTCACATTAAGCTTTTCCTTGCTTGCTTTTCCTGCATCTGCCGAAGAAGGGATAAAGGTGAATGCAAAGGCGGCAGTACTTATGGATGTCTCAACCGGAGAGGTGCTTTATGCACTCAATGAGCATGAAAGGCTTTATCCTGCATCGGTGACAAAAATTATGGCAATGCTTTTATTTGCAGAGGCAGTTGACAGCGGGAAAATGAGCCTTGATGAAACCGTAACGGCAAGTGATGTTGCGGCAGGCAAGGGCGGAAGTCAGATCTGGCTCAAGGAAGGTGAGCAGATGACAGTTGATGAGCTGCTCAGAGCCACGGCGATAGGAAGTGCCAACGATGCCTGCACCGCTTTAGGAGAGCATCTTGCAGGCAGTGAGGAGGGCTTTGTTAAAATGATGAACGACAGAGCCGCACAGCTGGGTATGGTCAACACTCATTTCGATAACTGCTCGGGTCTTGACGATGATACCGAAACTCATCTTACAACAGCATACGATATAGCTCTTATGTCAAAGGAACTTTTAGGTCACGAAATGATTAAAAAATACACCACCGTGTGGATGGATACTCTCAGAGACGGTGAAACACAGCTTGTAAACACTAACCGTCTTGTGCGCTTTTATAAGGGCACAACAGGGCTTAAAACAGGAACAACATCAAAGGCGGGGCACTGCCTTTCCGCTTCAGCCGAAAGGGACGGGCTTCATCTTGTTGCAGTTGTACTTGGCTCAGATAACAGCACCGACAGATTTGAATCGGCAAAGGCAATGCTGAATTACGGCTTTGCCGAATATGAAAAGGTAACGGTTGAAATACCTGATGAAAGCATCGGCAATGTTGAGGTCTTAAGGGGAACAGAAGGCTATGTGCGCCCCACGGTGAAGGGATTTTCACCCATTACTCTGAGAAAGGGTGAAAAGGAAAAGCTTGAAATTCAGATAGAGCTTTGTGAGGATGTGGAAGCACCTGTTGAGGAAAATCAGGTGCTGGGTAAGGTGAAAATCATTTCAGAAGACAAAACCGTTGCAGAATATCCTCTGGTATGCGAAAAGGCAATAAGAAAAATAACTTTCGCTGATGTAGTGGAAAGATTTTTAAAATCTCTTGTAAAAAACGACAAGGAATAAGCGGTTTATAGTTGACAAATCGTCAGAATTATATTAAAATACACTAAAATAGCATTATTAAACCCAATCAGGAGAAAGACTATGTCAGCAAAAATCAAAACAAAGTACGCAATGCCCTTTTTAAGCGAGGAAGAAGTTTCAGCCTTTCAGCCGAAAATAACCGAAGCGCACAAGGCACTGCACGGAAAAACAGGAGCAGGAAACGACTTTACCGGTTGGGTGGATTTACCCGTAGATTACGATAAAGAGGAATTCGCAAGAATCAAGGCTGCTGCTGAAAAAATCAAGAAAAACAACGAGATTCTTATAGTTATCGGTATCGGCGGCTCTTATTTGGGAGCAAGAGCGGTTATCGAGTTTATCAAGGGTCAGTGTTACAACGCAATGGCTGAGGACTGTGCAAAGCTTTACTTTACAGGTAACAGCATTTCATCCTCATCCTTCGCAGAGATCCTTCATATTATCAAGGATAAGGATTTTGCAGTTAACGTAATTTCCAAGTCAGGTACAACCACCGAACCCGCAATCGCATTCAGAGTTCTGCGTGAGCTTCTTATTGAGAGATACGGTAAGGAAGGTGCAGCAGACAGAATTTACGTTACCACCGATAAGGCAAAGGGTACTCTCAAGGCTCTTGCCGATAAGGAAGGCTATGAAACCTTTGTTGTTCCCGATGATGTAGGCGGAAGATATTCGGTTCTCACCGCAGTAGGTCTTCTTCCCATTGCAGCGGCAGGAATTGACATCGATGCACTTATGCTCGGTGCGGCAAAGGCAAGAGAAGAGCTTATGCCCACTTCAATTGAGGAAAACAACTGTTATATGTATGTTGCACTCAGAAATGCTCTTTACAATAAGGGCCTTAAGAGCGAGATGTTTGTAAGCTACGAGCCCTGCTTCACAATGATGAACGAATGGCTCAAGCAGCTCTTCGGCGAAAGCGAAGGCAAGGAAAACAAGGGCCTTTTCCCCACCTCCGCAATTTTCTCAACAGACCTTCATTCTCTCGGTCAGTATATTCAGCAGGGTGAGAGAATAATGTTTGAAACCGTTGTAACCTTCGCAAAGCCCAGAACAGAGATTTATCTCAAAGAGGACAGCGAAAATGTAGACGGACTCAACTTCCTTGCAGGTAAGTCAATGGCATTTGTAAATGAAAAGGCTTATCAGGGTACTGTTCTTGCACATAACGACGGCGGCGTACCCAATATCGTCATCAAGAATGAGGATATGAAGGAAGAATCACTCGGTTATCTCATTTATTTCTTTGAAAAGGCATGTGCTGTTTCAGGCTATGTTTTAGGCATCAATCCCTTCGATCAGCCCGGTGTTGAAAGCTACAAGCGCAATATGTTTGCACTTTTAGGCAAACCCGGCTATGAAAAAGAGAAAGAAGCACTTGAACAAAGATTAAATAAGTGATATAATAAATATGTAATTGAATCCGGACTGTGTATAAAACAGTTAGGTCAATAAATAAAAGGAGGAAATTAAAATGATTTCTATTATTTTAGGACACAAAGGTGCAGGCAAAACAAAGCGTTTGATTTCTTGCGTAAACGAGGCCGTTGAGACTTCAAAGGGTAACGTTGTTTGCGTTGAAAAAGAAACCAAGTTAACATATGATGTGAACTATCGTGCAAGACTTGTTGCAACAGACGAATTCTCAGTTAAGGGTTATGCAGCATTCTACGGTTTCCTTGCAGGCCTTTGCGCAGGCAACCACGATATTACAGATGTTCTTGTTGATGCAACTCTCCGTATCGGCGGCAGAAACTATGATGAGCTCGCTTCCTTCCTTGAGGAAATTTATGAGCTTTCATCCGTTGCTGAAAAGAATTTCGTATTCACAATCTCAGCAGACAAAGAGGAGCTTCCCGCTTCAATCTTCAATTTCTGCACAGTTATTGAATAAGATAATAAAGCATAAAGCCTGTCGGTTACGGCAGGCTTTTTTGTCAGTGAGGAGAAAAATATGAAAAAAAGCATTTCCGTTATAGGTCTCGGCAACAGAGGAACAGAATATATGGGCTTTTTAAAGTCATTTCACAGCAAAAAGGTATATATTCATTCTCTTTGCGATATAAGGCAGCAGGCGCTTGATGATTTTGCACCTATACATAACGTACCGAAGGAAAGGCAATATCTTTCAACCGATGAGTTTTTCTCAAAGGGTGTTGTCAGCGATGCACTCATAATTTCCACTCAGGATGCAAGCCACTACGAAATTACCAAGGCTGCCCTTGAAACGGGATATAAATATATCCTTCTTGAAAAGCCGGTAAGCGGCGTTGAGTCGGAGTACAAGGAGCTTAATGCTCTGGCAAAGGAAAAGGGCGCGCTTCTTATTATCTGCCACGTACTTAGATATTCCAACTACTATATCAAGATAAAGGAAATCATTGAAAGCGGACAGATAGGCGATGTTGTTTCCATAAATCACACGGAAAACGTAGGCTATTTCCATTTTGCCCACAGCTTTGTCAGAGGTAACTGGCGTGATGAGTTTACTTCAACTCCGTCGATTCTTGCGAAATGCTGTCACGACCTTGATCTTATAAGCTGGTTTGTTGACAGTCCCTGCCTGTCGGTAAGCTCTGTAGGTGAGCTCAGCCACTTTAAAAAGGAAAACGCTCCCGCGGGTGCAACACCCTACTGTATGGGTGGCTGTAAGGTCAAGAAGGACTGCCCCTACGATGCCGAGGCGCTTTACATCACCGATCCCTTCTATAAGGCAAAGTTTATAAAATATATGGGCCGTACTCTTACGGGTAAGGCTAAAAACAGTAAGGCTGATATAGTCAATGCAGTTAAAACGGGTGATTACGGCAGATGTGTGTATATGTGCGACAACAATGTCTGCGATCATCAGCTTGTAACAATGAAGTTTGAAAGCGGAGCTAAGGCTGTTCTTGAAATGACTGCCTTTTCTGATAAGATGTTCCGCCAGAGCCATATTGTAGGTACAAAAGGAGAGCTTATCGGCTACGGCACAAAGCTCACAATGAAAATCTTCGGCGGAAAAACCAAAACAATTCATACCGGAAGCCCCGGCTTTACGGGTCACGCTGAGGGTGATCTCAGAATAGTATCAAACTTTGTAAAAATCATCTGCGGAGAAAAGAAGGACCTTAAGGATGTAACAACAATTGAAGCAACGATAGCAAGCCACGATATGGCTCTTGCGGCAGAAAGGTCGAGAAAAAACGGCGGAATTGTTGTTGAGCTTTCTGAAAGAGTAAAAGCATAAAGCAAAGGAATGTAATATATGGATTATCAATACGAAAAAGAGGCGATAGCCGAGGGTTTTACTACTGTCTGCGGTATAGACGAAGCAGGCAGAGGACCTCTCTGCGGTCCCGTGTGTGCGGCGGCAGTTATTCTGCCTCTTGACTGTGAAATTGAAGGCATAGACGATTCAAAAAAGCTCAGCGAAAAAAAGCGTGAAGCAATTTTTGAGGTTATAAAAGAAAAAGCAGTGGCATATTCTGTTTGTATGATCGATGCAAAGACCATAGATGAAATAAACATTCTTCAGGCAACCTTCAGAGCAATGAGGGGAGCCTATGAGGGCTTAGGTGTTAAGTGTGACATCGCACTTATAGACGGAAATCAGAAGCCGGGACTTCCCTGCGAGGAAAGAACTCTCGTAAAGGGTGATGCCAAGAGCATTTCCGTTGCGGCGGCATCAATTCTTGCCAAGGTATCAAGAGTCAGATATATGGCAGAAGGAGATAAAAAGTACCCCGAGTATCAATTTGCAAAGCATAAGGGCTACGGTACAAAGCTTCATTATGAAATGATAGCCGAATACGGCATCTGTGACGAGCACCGCCGCACATTTCTTAAAAAGATTCTCGGTGAGTGATATGGCAACTGAAAAAAGAAAAACCGGCAACCTCGGTGAGGATTTTGCCGAAAGCTATTTTATTAAGCGGGGCTATACGGTTACGAGAAATTACCACAGCCGCTACGGTGAAATTGACCTAATTGCCGAAAACGAAGAATATATACTATTTATAGAAGTCAAGACCCGAAAAGCGGATTCGATGACTTCACCTAAAGAAGCAGTTGACTACCGCAAGCAGCAAAAGCTTATACTGACTTCTCAGGATTACCTTTCCAAAAACGAAACAGATAAGCAGCCGCGCTTTGATGTGCTTGAGGTCTTTCAGGCTGAAGGAAGAATATATAAGTTTAATCACATCGAATCGGCATTTGAGGTTGGATGAATTAAAAATGCAAAATGCAGAATGCAAAATGCAAAATGGCGGGTCACTTCGTTCCGGAATAATCCGCTTTGACAGTGATAAAGAAACAAGATTCTACCCGCCAAATTTAAAGATGAAACCTTAAGGTTTGTTTTTATTATCAACATTCTTACTGCTTTATAAAACCTATCTAACGCAGATACAATCTGAAAATTACCTGCACGGTTGGGTGCGACCACAATTTTGCATTTTGCATTTCGGCTAATCCCTAATCCCTAAACACCCTATTTCTCAAAATAACTTTACTTTTTGAATTTACTGTGTTAAAATAAACCGATTATATATATCTCTTATTCAGGAGGTCTAAAACTATGCTTTATACAAGTACAAGAGATAAGAATGTAAAGGTTTCATCAGCTCAGGCTATCGCTCAGGGTATTTCAAAGGACGGCGGTCTTTTCGTACCCACCGAAATCCCTGCAATTTCAAAGGAGTTTATCGATTCACTCGTTCCTCTGAGCTATATCGAAAGAGCAAAAAAGGTGCTCGCACTTTATCTTACTGATTACACTGCAGAAGAAATAGATATGTGTGTAAGCGGTGCTTATGCTGAGGGCAAATTCTCAAGTGAAAAGGTTTCTCCCATAAAGAGAACTGCCGACGGCAAAAACATCCTCGAGTTATGGAGAGGTCCTACCTGCGCATTCAAGGATATGGCTCTTCAGCTTCTTCCCTATCTTCTCACAACTGCGGCTAAAAAGACCGTTGCCGATAAAACAATCGTAATTCTTGTTGCAACCTCAGGCGACACGGGCAAGGCCGCTCTTGAAGGATTTAAGGACGTACCCGGCACAAAGATTATGGTCTTCTATCCCAATGACGGCGTAAGCCCCATGCAGAAATTACAGATGACAACTCAAGCAGGCGAAAACGTAAGCGTATGTGCTATCAACGGTAACTTCGACGATGCACAGAACGGTGTAAAGAAGATTTTCACCGATAAGGACGTAGCCGCAAAGCTTGAGGAAAAGGGAATGATGTTCTCCTCGGCAAACTCAATCAACTGGGGCAGACTTGTTCCTCAGATTGTATATTACATTTCAGCCTACTGCGATCTTATTGAGCAGGGCATAATCAAAAACGGTGAAGAGATGAACGTTGTTGTTCCCACGGGTAACTTCGGTAACATTCTTGCCGCATACTATGCAAAGAAAATGGGTATCCCCACAGGTAAGCTTATCTGTGCTTCAAACGCTAATAACGTACTCACCGATTTCCTTAAGACCGGTGTATATGACAGAAACAGAAGCTTCTACACAACCACATCACCCTCAATGGATATTCTTATTTCTTCAAACCTTGAAAGGCTTCTCTTTCACCTTGCAGACGAAAACGATGCAACAATCCGTGAGTGGATGGGTCAGCTTTCAAAGGACGGCAAGTACGAAATCTGTGACGGTGTGAAGGCAAAGATTGCAGAGCTCTTTGATGCAGGTTGCTGTGACGATGCAGAAACTGCCGAAACTATCAAGGAATACTTCGATAAAGGCTATCTCTGCGATACACATACTGCCGTTGCCGTCAAGGTTTACGATGAGTATGTAGCTTCTACCGGCGACAAGACCGAAACCGTTATCGCTTCAACCGCTAATCCCTACAAATTCTCTGCAGCTGTACTTAAGGCAGTTAAGGGAGAAGTTCCCGCCGATGCAGACGAATTTGAGCAGGTTGACCTTCTTATAGAGGCAACGGGTGAGGATTGCCCCTCACAGCTTGCAACTCTCAAGGGCAAGACCCCCAGATTTACCGCTTGCTGCAATAAGGAAGATATGGTAGATATGGTTTACAGTATGCTTGGCATATAAGGAGTGACGTCATTTGTCAATATATGCAATAGGCGACACACACCTTTCCTTCAGCACCGATAAGCCGATGGATATTTTCGGCGGCTGGACCGATTATGTTTACCGCCTCGAAAAGAATTGGCGTACCGTTGTAAAGGAAGATGATACAGTGGTTATTCCCGGTGACATCTCATGGGCGATGAGCCTTGAGGGTGCAGAGGAGGACTTCCGTTTTCTTCATAATCTGCCCGGTAAAAAAATCATCCTCAAGGGCAACCACGATTATTGGTGGACAACTAAAAGGAAGATGGATAATTTTCTTGCCGAAAAAGGCTTCGACAGCATAGAGATTCTCCACAACAACGCCTTCAGAGTGGGAGACTTCACAATCTGCGGAAGCCGCGGCTGGTTTTACGATGCCCAGACCGGTCTTGATAAAAAGGTAATTGCAAGAGAAGCGGCAAGAATTGACCGCTCCATAGAGGAGGGTAAAAGACTAGGCGGTGAGCTGATTGTTTTCCTTCATTATCCTCCTTTGTCTCAGGAGCAGAAGTGTGATGAGATTATGGAAGTGCTTATAAAGCACGGCATAAAAAGGTGCTTTTACGGACATCTTCACGGCGGCAGCTGCCTTTATGCGGTGCAGAATGAGGTGGACGGAATAGATTTTTCTCTTGTTTCGGCGGATTTTCTTCAGTTTTGTCCCCGAATTATCGAAAAAATTTAAAAAAACTATGGAAATTTTTATTTATTGTGGTATAATACACAGGTTAAAATGTATATTGGGTTTATATGGGCTATGTAATTTGCCCGACCCGAGGATAGGAGTTCAGAAATGTTAAAATCATCAAACAACGTTGAAACAAATGTTTACGCTCTTGAAATCGCTATCTCAGCAGAGGATTTCGATGCAGCACAGAACAAGGCTTTCCTCAAGCAGAAGAATAAGATTCAGCTTCCCGGCTTCCGCAAGGGCAAGGTAACCCGTAAGATGGCTGAAAACTTCTACGGTAAGGGCTGGCTCTATGAGGATGCACTTGATCTTATCTATGCAGATGCAGTTACAGATGCAGCAGCAGAAGCAGGTCTTGAGGTTGTAGGTACAAAGAGTGCTGACGTTAAGGAAATCGGCGAAAACGGCGTAGAGCTTGTTGTCGAGCTTTTCGTTAAGCCCGAAATCGAAGTAACAGAATACAAGGAGCTCAAGGCTACAAAGAAGAAGGTTGAAGCAACCGAGGAAGAAATAAACGAAAGAATCGAGCAGCTCAGAGAAAGAAATGCACGTCTTGTTTCCGTTGAAGACAGAGCAGCTAAGGACGGTGACATCACAGTTATCGACTTTGAAGGCTTTGTTGACGGCGTAGCTTTCGCAGGCGGCAAGGGTGAAAACTATGAGCTTACACTCGGCTCAGGTCAGTTCATCCCCGGCTTTGAGGAGCAGGTTGCAGGTCACAATGTAGGCGAGGAATTCGACGTAAACGTTAAGTTCCCCACAGAATATACACCCGACCTTGCTGATAAGGATGCAGTTTTCAAGATCAAGCTTCACGAAATCAAGGTTAAGGAGCTTCCCGAAGTTGATGACGACTTTGCACAGGAGGCAGCAGACTGCGACACAGTAGCAGATCTTAAGAAGAGCATCGAAAAGGAAATCAAGGAGCATAAGGAAGAGGAAAACACCAAGGAAATCGAAAGCCAGCTTCTTGAAAAACTTGCAGAGAACGTAAAGGGTGAAATCCCCGAATGTATGTACGATACCGAAATCGACAACCAGATCAGAGATATCGACTACAGACTTTCAATGCAGGGCATGAACTTTGAAACATATCTCAAGTATTCAGGCATGACAATCGAAGCTTACAGAGAGAACATGAAGGAAAGCGCTGTTAAGAACGTTAAGATCCGTCTTGCTCTTGAAGCAATTGCAAAGGCAGAGGCCCTTGAGGTAAGCGACGAGGATCTTGAGGCAGAATACGACAAGTTCGCTGAGCGTTATCAGATGGAAAAGGACAAGATCAAGGAGCTTGTTCCCGCTGAAGGCCTCAGACACGACCTTCTCAACGAAAAGGCAATCGGCTTTGTTAAGGATAACGCAAAGGTTACAACAGCAAGAAAGCCCAGAGCAAAGAAGGAAGAAGCAGCAGACGCTGAATAATTTAAGGTTAAATTAACCAATAATAGCTACAATAGGGTGGAACTGTAAAATTTGCAGTTCCTCTCTTGGCATTTTATTAATTTTTTTAAGGAGGCAATACTATGGCATTAGTACCTTATGTAGTAGAACAGACAAACCGCGGCGAGCGTCAGTTTGATATTTATTCAAGACTTCTTAACGACAGAATCATCGTTCTTTCCGATGAAGTTAACGATACAACAGCATCACTTGTTGTTGCCCAGCTTCTTTTCCTTGAAAGTCAGGACAGCGAGAAGGATATCAGCTTCTATATCAACAGTCCCGGCGGATCAGTAACTGCAGGTTTGGCAATTTACGATACAATTCAGTATATCAAGTGTGACGTGTCAACTATCTGTATGGGTATGGCAGGAAGTATGGGCGCCTTCCTGCTTTCATCAGGTGCGAAGGGTAAAAGATATGCTCTTCCCAACAGTGAAATTATGATTCACCAGCCCTCAGGCGGTGCAAAGGGTCAGGCAACAGACATTAAGATTGTTGCAGACCATATTTTAAGAACCAAGGCAAAGCTCAACAAAATTCTTGCCGAAAACACAGGCAAGGATATTGAGACCATCGCTCAGGATACAGAGCGTGACAACTTTATGACCGCTCAGGAGGCTCTTGAATACGGTCTTGTTGACAAGGTTCTTGATAAGAGAGACTAATATTCCTTTTAAGGAAGGGGTTATTGTATGGCACGAGACGGTGACAACAAAGAAAAAACCGTAAGATGTTCTTTTTGCAAAAAGACACAGACAGAGGTTAAAACTCTTATAGCAGGTCCCGGTGTATATATCTGTAACGAATGTATCGATTTCTGCTGCAATATTATCGAGGATGAAGCAAGTCAGAGTAAATCGGAATTTAAAACGGAACAGACTGTCCTGAAAAAGCCGCACGAAATCAAGGCACTTCTTGATGAATACGTTATCGGTCAGGATGAAGCCAAGATGGCACTCAGTGTAGGTGTTTACAATCACTACAAAAGAATATATATGGGTGCTGACAGCGATGTGGAAATCACAAAGAGTAATATTCTTATGCTCGGTCCTACGGGTGTAGGTAAAACTATGCTCGCTCAGACTCTTGCAAAGATTCTTGACGTACCCTTCGCTATTGCCGACGCTACCACTCTTACGGAAGCAGGCTATGTCGGTGAGGACGTTGAAAACATTCTTCTCAGACTTATTCAGGCGGCGGATTTCGACGTTGAAAAGGCCGAAAGAGGCATTATCTACGTTGATGAAATCGATAAGATAGGCAGAAAGGGTGAGAGCACCTCTATCACACGTGACGTAAGCGGTGAGGGTGTTCAGCAGGCTCTTCTCAAGATTCTTGAGGGTACAGTTTCGAATGTACCTCCTCAGGGCGGAAGAAAGCATCCCCAGCAGGAATTTATACAGATAGATACCTCAAACATACTTTTCATCTGTGCAGGCTCCTTTGAGGGCATTGAAAGAATAGTTGAAAAGAGAATGGGAAATTCAGGTCTCGGCTTCGGCGCTCAGATAAAGAGCAAGAAGGAAATTGAGGAAAGCAAGATAATGCATAAGGTCATCCACCACGACCTTGTAAAGTTCGGACTTATTCCCGAGCTTGTGGGCAGACTTCCCGTTATAACAGCTCTTGACGACCTTGATGAGGCATCACTTATCAGAATTATGTCTGAGCCTAAAAATGCACTCATCAAGCAGTATCAGTATATATTCTCCCTTGACGGCATTGAGCTTGAATTTACCGATGATGCCCTGAAGGCAATCGCAGAAAAAACACTCAAGGCAAAAACGGGGGCCAGAGGTCTTCGTTCAATTATGGAAAAGCTTCTGGTTAAATATATGTATGACTTACCGTCAACAGGCTATGAGGGTAAGCTTATAATCACAAAAGAGGCAGTCAATGAAGAAGCAGAGGCTCTTTTTGAAGCAGGCTCTGCAGTTTCAGATAAAAGAGCCGATAAAGCGGGCAAAAAATCTGCCAAGGCTATTGACTTTTAAATTACTGTTGTGATAAAATACCATAGTATAAAATTATCGGAGGTTTAACAGATGACAGCTCTTCAGTATGTATTATCAATTTTAAGTATCATAGTTTCAATTATCATCATTGTTCTTGTATGTCTTCAGGAAAGCAAGCAGAAGGGTCTTTCAGGCGCAATCGGCGGTGCAAGCGAGACTTTCTTCGGCAAGAATAAGAGCAGAACTCAGGAAGCAAAGCTTGCAATGCTCACAAAGGTATTCGGCACAATCTTCTTCATCCTTGCTCTTGTATCAGCTCTTCTTTTCCTCTTCGGTGCATAAGAGAAATACCGGATAAGAATTATTCCCCATCGGTTACGGTGGGGAATTTTTTTATGCTTTTATCCGACATAATCTCTCTGTCTGAATAGCTATAATAGTAAGGGTGATGCTATGACGGAAGTAATTTATGCCGATGTGCTTGTGATAATAAACATCTATATAACCTACGCCTTGTTAGCCCTTACCGGGGCACTGATACGTAAGAAAAAAAGTCCTCTTCGTATGGTGGCTGCATCGGTGCTCTCAGGCTTTTATTCACTAATAATTCTTATCCCCGGAATAACCGAAGGTATAATAGGTCTTTCTAAGCTGTTTTTTTCAGTGCTGCTTGTTTTTATTGCCTTTCCGCTTAAGGGAAAAAAACAGATTATCAAAGCAACGGGAGCTTTTTTTATAGTGAATTTTGCCTTTGGCGGTCTGATGCTTGCCTTGTGGATGTTTGTAGCTCCTTCAGGTATGTATTATAACAATTCGATCGTTTATTTCGATATAGATACTGGCGTTTTACTGTTTCTTACGGTTGTGTGCTATGTGATTCTGAGTATCGGTGAAAGATTTATCAGCCGAAGAGCGCCTAAGGATACTGTTTACGACTGCACCTTATATATAAAGGGCAAAAGCTATTATTGCCGATGCTTTCTTGATACGGGAAACAGTCTTCGTGACTGCTACACAGGTGCACCGGTAATAATAGTTAACAGCAGTGTTTTTCACGGATGTATTGCCGATGATATCGGCACAAGTGAGATACCGATGCGGCTTATTCCCTGCTGTACGGTATCGGGGCAGGAGCTTCTTAATGCATTCAGCTGTGAAAGGGCGGAATTGCGAAGTGTCAAAGGGAGCTATAGGGTTTCAGATATAACCGTGGCATTAACCGCAAACAAAATACGGCAGGGCAGCTATGACGGAATTTTACCCTGTGATATTTTTGAAAATACAACAAATGAAAGGGAGAAGTGTTATGTTCGGAAAGCTTGAAAAATGTATAAAAAATCTCATTTTATTCCTAAAAAGAAAGGATGAAGAAATCTATTATGTAAACGGGTCGGAAAATCTTCCCGCACCGCTGAGTAAGGAAAGAGAAGCAGAAATTCTCGGTAAAATCGAAAACGGAGATGCGGCAAGCAGGCAGGAGCTTATAATACATAATCTGAGGCTTGTGGTTTATATTGCGAGGAAATTCGAAAATACGGGTATATGCGTAGAGGATCTTGTTTCGATAGGCACAATAGGACTTATCAAGGCGGTGAACACCTTTCGTCCGTCGAAGAAGATCAAGCTTGCCACCTATGCATCAAGATGTATAGAAAACGAAATACTGATGTATATGCGAAAAACTGCCAATCAGAAAAACGAAATGAGCTTTGATGAGCCTTTAAATGTTGATTGGGACGGTAACGAGCTGCTTTTAAGCGATATTCTCGGCTCGGATAATGATGTTGTCAACAGAAATATAGAATACAAGGATGAAAAAAGGCAGCTGCTCAGAGTTGTCGGTGAGCTTGAAGACAGAGAAAAGCAGATAATGACAATGCGCTTCGGACTTTTCGGTTCAAAGGAGTATACTCAGAAGCAGGTTGCAGATTTGCTGGGAATTTCCCAGAGCTATATATCACGCCTTGAAAAGCGGATACTTGAAAAGCTTAAAAAGGAGCTTATGAAAATGGACTAAGGTAAAGGTTGACAAGAGCTCACAAAGTAGTATAAAATTATAAGAAACAACCCAGAGTTCAAAAAAGGAGATGTAAAATATGCCCTTTGCAGCTGGCTTCGGTAAAACTAATATAGATTTACTTTTTGAAAATATGCCCCGACTTCCCGAGGAAGGAGAAGAAATTTTTACCGACAGATTCTCTCTGTGCCTTGGCGGAGGTGTGCCGGGAACGATGATAACCTTAGGTAGACTCGGCGTGGAATGCAGAACGGTAACCGAGCTTTCCGACGATATGTTTTCACGCTTTGCAGTTGATGAATTCAGAAAAGCAGGCGTTGAGCCTATCAATCTTTATAAAGGAAACAGAGTGGCCGTCAACATAACTGCGGCGGCAATAACACCCAACGACCGCACCTTTGTTTCCTACGGAAACAGCGAGGGTAAGGTCAGCGAGCAGGAACTTTATAATGCTCTTACGGGTGCCAAGGTTGCGGCAATGCACGAAAGCTACGATTCGGTTTACAAAAAGCTCCGTGAGGAAGGCACAACTATAGTGCTTGATACAGGCTTTGTTGAGGGTATGAGCCTTGAAAGCTATGAAGATATGCTGAAAATTGCCCATTGGTTTCTGCCTAACAGAAAAGAGGCGCAGATAATCACAGGTGAAACTGACCCGAAGAAGGCAGCCCGGGTGCTTAAAAAATATCTTGATACGCCTATCGTCAAACTTGATAAGGACGGATGTCTCATTCTCAAGGACGGACAGTACATATATGTAAAGAGTATTGACGAGTTTGTCAGGGTCGATTCAACAGGTGCAGGCGATGCCTTTTTTGCCGGCTTTGCATACGGACTTATGAAGGATGAGCCTGTTGAAAAATGTGTGCTTTACGGCAATATCACAGGCGGTAAATGTGTCACCGCCGTAGGCTGTACCACTGCATATTTCAATGAAGAAGAGCTTCTGATGATGGCTGAAAAATATAAGGATAACATAATTTTCAACTACTGAGGTGGAAAATGAAGCAAAAGGATTTTTCACGCTGGCTTGTGGTTTCCGATATTGACGGAACGCTTAATAACAAGCTGAGAAAAACACCAAAGGTTAATACTGAGGCAATAGACCGTTTTGTTCATAGCTATGGCGGCAAATTTACTCTTGCATCGGCAAGAAATGTTCAGTCCTTAAGACCCCATTACAGCCGTCTTCCCGATGTGGAAACTCCTGCCATAGTGCTTAACGGTGCGGGAATCTATGATTTTGAAAAGGAAAAAATGATATGGTTTAACCCTATACCCGAAAGCGGAGCCGAAGCAGTAAGAAAGGCTATGGCAAGGTTTCCCACTCTTGAAATCGGTATTTTTACCGACGATATGATTTATCTTGTGGGAGCAAGGATTTTATCTCCCATTATGATGAAGCTGGATAATCTTACCCACAAAAGGGTGAAGAGCCCGGACGAAGTACCCCACGGAAAATGGGGTAAAGTGATTTTCTTCTGCGGACCGTGGTTTAAAAAAAGGATAAAAGCCTATGTTGAAGGCATTATCGGTGATGAGCTGAGAAGCATAGACACAACCTCACTTTCCTTTGATATTGTAAGCAGCACAACAAATAAGGGAAATGCTGTGATGGCGCTTGCAGAGCTTCTGGATATACCCGAGGATAATATCGGTGCAATAGGCGATTACTATAACGACCTTGATATGCTGCGAAGAGTAAGGCATCCTGCCTGCTGCAGTCAGGCTCCCGAAGCAATTCATCAGGTATGCGAATTTCATGCCTGCCATTGCAACGAGGGTGCAGTTGCCGATTTTATCAATTATCTCGAAAAGAATTATTCGTCAGATTGTTGAAAAATGTATATTATTATGCTACAATGAGAAAAAATTAAGGAGGCTATAAATATGAAAAAGCTTATTTCAGTTCTGCTTACACTTACTATGCTCTTTTCTTTCTGCATTCCTGCATTTGCTGTAGATGAAAAGGCAGCTTATGAGGGGAATCCCGTTGTTATCGTCAGAGGTATTTCCTTTATGAATCTTAAAAATGCAGACGGTTCATCTGCAATTCAGGTGAACTCAGGCAAGGTGCTCGGTCTTTTACTTCAGAGTGTCGTTACAAGATTTGCAATCAGCAATGAGGATGCACTTTACGAAGCCTTTGCAGAGGCTGTGAACGATGTTTTCAGACCTATTGCCTACGATAAAGACGGTAAGCCGATAAACGAAATTTACTCCACTCAGTATACCGCCTCCATCGCAGACAGCCCTAATTACGGACATTTCAACGATGCTGAGGGCGGACTTGTACGTGAAGCCGTTAACAGATACGGTGCCGAAAACGTATATCTTTTCACCTACGACTGGAGAAAATCTGCAAAGGAGCTTGCAGCAGAGCTTGATACCCTTATTGAAAAGGCAAAGACAGATTCAGGCAAGGATCAGGTTGACGTTATCTGCGCAAGTATGGGCTGTATGATAACAACAGCTTACTTTACATATTTCGGCTACAGTAACATAAACAAGGCAGTTTACGTTTCAGGTGCACACAACGGTGTATATGCCGTAGGTGATGCCTTCAGCGGTAATGTCAGCGTTGACAAGGACACAGTTGTAGGCATGATTGACTCTATGGTCAGCGGTAATATCTTCACAAAGATACTTCTCACCGTGCTTGACTGGCTCGGAGCCTTTGATTATCTTACAGATTTTATCAACAACTGGTTCGACAAATACTTTGAAAGAGCAAACGAAGATGTTTTCCGTGACAGCCTCGGCACACTTCCCGGTCTTTGGGCACTTTGCCCCGATGATAAATTCGACAGCGCCTACGAAACCGTATTCGGCGGCTGTGAAGAGGAATATGCAGGTGTCTGTGCAACAATCAAGGAAACAGGCAGATTCATAAAGAACTCCGATGCAGTTATCGCAGGAGCATACCTTGCAGGTGTTGAAATTTCCTTTATTGCAAACTATAACACTCCCGGTATTCCCGTATACGACAGCGCAGTTCTTAACGGTGACGGCACAATAGAAACAGTTCTCTGCTCAAACGGAGCTACAGTTGCACTTTGCGGCGAAACTCTCAGCGATGAATATATCGCAGGCCTCGAGAATAAGAGCTATGTTTCACCGGATAAGGTTGTTGATGCTTCAACAGCCCTTTACAGGGATTTCACCTGGTTCATCAAGGATGCTGAGCATGTTGCAACAGATTACGGAACCGAATGCAACGAGTTTGTTTTTGTTCTTTTCGAAAGTGAGCTTCAGCCCACTATCTACAGCTTCGAAGAATATCCTCAGTTCCTTATTGCAACTGAAAGCCGTGATCTTGCACCCCTCGAATAAATAAAAGCACATATAAAAAAGCCGACGGAATCTTTCCGCCGGCTTCTGTTTTACAGAGTGTTTTATTTTTTGCAGATAAAGTGCTTTGCTGCTGCAATTGCCGTTCCGATAACCGCACCGGAAAGGGCAACCTTTTTGGCAATGCTTATTGCCCGGTCTACCGATGAGGGAGAGTGGGTGTATATAAACTCCTTAAAGGGTTTTGAGGGCTTATAGTCGCAAAGCTCACCCATTGTAACTGTGTAGGTTTCGTAGCCTTTTATATTGTTTTCATCAAAGTTTAAAATTCTCACACCTCTGTTCTTGCCGGAACCGTAGGTGTTGAAGCCTGCGCCCTGGGTGTAGCCTAAATCAACACCCTTAAACTTTCGGCGGAAGGAGTTGATATGGTCGTGACCTACATAGAGAGCAAAAATATCATCGTGGTTTATAATTTCCTCAAATTCACCGTTGTTGATTTCAGGCGAAGCAGGATTTTCTTTCATAAATTCGCCTTTTTTTGGATTTTCAAGAATATAATATCCCTTTCTTGAACGGAAGCCCTCAACCGCACCCCTGGTGCAGAAGGGTACTTTTTTTATAACGTCATAGAACTCAGGACAGGGGATGTGCTGAAAGATAATTCCGGGAATATATCCGTTTTTTTCACGGATGGATGAAAGCCACTTTATTCTTTCTTTTTTCAGAGGCTCATAAGCTCCGTCGCTGCTTTTTTTACCTGTATCGATAAGATATAAGGCAAGAGCATCGGCAGAGTCGTCGCTGCTTCTGATTTTTAATGTGTATGTGCCTTCATCAAAGCGGTCATTCTCATCGGGGACAATGCAGTTATCATATTTTTCGTAAAAGCTCAGCTGCTGAGCCTTACTTACCTTGCAGTCGTCATCGTGGTTGCCGAAGGTAAAGCAGAAGGGTATGCCTCGTCTGACTAAAGGCTCAAGAAAGCCGTCAATACAGGCCTCTGCCTTTTTTTTGGGGTCACTGTGATAGCAGGGAGAATAGCCCTGAATCTGATCACCGGTAAGTACCACAAGGTCAGGCTGCTCCTTTTCCAGAGCAAGATCTATAAGCTTTACCGTATCGGGATTTAAGGGTACATCCTCCTGAATGTCCGCAATCTGCATAATTTTGAATTTTGAGTTGTTGAATTTAAGGTTCATTTCATTGTCTCCCTGATTGTTATCCTGATTATTATATACCTTTCGTTCTTTGCGGTCAATAAGGTAACGGTAAAAATATCTGCAACATATAATGGGATATATACTATAAAGGAGAGGATGCGGATGAACTACACATACATCAAATTCGAAAGTCAGACCTACGGCGAAAAGGCGGTTGACGTCTTATCACGCCATAAAATAAAATCAAACTTAAGACGAAATCCCAACCCGAATCACAAGCAGGGCTGTAATTTTGCTCTGTTTGTTCAGGGCAACATCTGGGAGGCACATGAAATAATAAGAAAAAACGGCATAAAAAACCTGGGAGTAGAAAGCTACCGTGAGAGGCTATGATTTATCTTGATAATGCAGCCACAACCTACCCTAAGCCTCAGAGCGTGATAAGAGCGATGAATGAAGCAACGGTGCTTTACGGAGCAAATCCGGGAAGGGGCGGTCACGCTATGGCTATGAAGTCGGGTAAGCGTGTGTATGAAGCAAGGGAACTGATTGCACGTATGTTTTCCTGCAGCAGCGAAAGGGTAATTTTTACTCTTAACTGCACCTCGTCCCTGAACACGGCAATAAGAGGCGTGCTTTCCAAGGGTGACCACGTTATAATCTCAGACCTTGAGCATAATTCGGTTCTGCGACCTGTTCACGCGATGAAAAAAGAGGGTCTCATTTCCTACGATGTTTTTTCTGTGGACAGCAAAAGCAAGGAAAATACTATAAAAAATCTGGAGCATCTTATCAGAAGAAACACCTCGGCAGTTATATGCACAGCTGTGTCAAACGTTTTCGGCACGGTGCTGCCTCTTAAGGAAATTTCCGCCCTTCTCAGAAGGCGGAACATTCTTTTTATTGTTGACGGCTCTCAGGCGGCGGGAAGTCACAGCCTCAGTATGAAAAAGCTGGGAATAGATATTCTCTGCCTTCCCGGACACAAAGGACTTATGGGACCTATGGGTACGGGACTGCTGCTTTTATCCGATGATGCAGATATTAAGGAGCTTACAAGCGGAGGCACGGGAAGCAATTCAATGGAGCTTGACCAGCCCGGCTTTTATCCTGACAGACTTGAAAGCGGCACGGTAAATCTTCCGGGAATAGCAGCTCTTAAGGCGGGCGCTGAGTTTATAAGCCGTACAGGTGAAGAAGCAATTATGGAAAAGGAGTGGGAGCTTTTAAGGCTTCTTATTGAGGATCTTCATTCAATCAGAGGCATAACAGTTTATGACGGTATGCTGAACGGCAGGACAAATCTTTGTTCATTTAACGTCAACAATATTCCTTCGGAGAGGGTTGCACAGCTTCTTGATAAATGCGGTATTGCAGTAAGAGCAGGCTATCATTGCTCATATCTTGCACACAATTTTCACGGCACTTCGCAAGGCGGTACAGTAAGGGTCAGCACAGGTCCCTTCAACACAAAAAAAGATGTGAAAAATTTATCTTTTTGCCTTAATAAAATTGCATTAGATGAAATTTTGTGATAATATATTATATATAGATAAAATTTATGTGCTTTTATATATAATATACGTAAAATCAGGGAGGAAAATATGGCAGCTTTTTTTGAAAGTATAGTCGCAAGTGCCTGGTCGCTTATCGGCTCGGTTAAATGGTATGACATTGTAGATATTGCTCTTGTTGCTTTTATTCTTTATTACTGCATCAAGCTTATAAGACAGACGAGGGCCTTCCACCTTGTCAAGGGTATCCTTTTTATGGCGGTGGTTTTCTTTGTTGTGTCTGCACTTAATATGTCAACTGCCAGCTTTCTCTTCAGTCGTATTTTTGCCGATATCGTTATCGTAATGCTTCTTCTTTTCCAACCTGAAATCAGGCAGGTTGTTGAAAGCCTCGGCAGAGGTGATGTGAAGCGTTATCTTAACTTTATGTTCCGTTCAAAGGAAAATGCCAACGATGAAATTCAGGCAAGCGTAACCAATCTTTCAAAGGCTGTTGCCAATATGAGTGATAAAAAGGTCGGTGCGCTTATTGTTGTTGAGGGCTCGGTGCTTCTTGAGGATGTTATGGCTTCGGGTGCAAGGGTTGACTCAGCAGTAACAACCCCGATTGTTGAAAATATCTTTTTTCCCAAGGCACCTCTTCACGACGGTGCGATGATAATCCGTGATAACCGTATTCATTCTGCAGGATGCATTCTTCCTCTTACCCAGTCGGAGCTGAGCCTTGAGCTTGGCACACGCCACAGAGCCGCCGTAGGTATCAGTGAGCAGAGTGATGCAATGGTAATTGTTGTTTCTGAGGAAACGGGCAAAATCTCCGTCGCTCAGGGCGGTGAGCTTGTCAGAGGCATCTCTCTCGGTGAGCTTCTTGCAAGCCTTACCGATTTCCTTATTTCAGACGATGAAGAATCAGGCAGGAACAGAATTAAGCGTCGGAGGAAGAAATAATGAAAAAAGCTAAAAAAGGTTTAGCCGAAAGGCTCATATATAACAATAAGTTTCTTCTGCTGTTTTCGGTCTTTGCCGCAATACTTCTCTGGGCAACGGTCAAGATAAATTACAGCACCGATACCACAAGAGTGGTAAGTGAGGTCAAGGTCACTCTGAGCAGCACATCGCAGCAGGATTCAGGCTACAAATACTTTGTGGACGATGAGGACCTTTATGTTGATGTTGAAATTTCAGGCAAGGCATATAACATCAACCCTAATTCTGTAAGCAAGGATGACATTATAGTCACCACATCTGAGGTTTATGCAGATTCAGCAGGCTATAAGGTGCTTTCGCTCAATGCCCGTTTCGCAAATGCCATCGGCAACAGAAATGCTCAGATAGTTTCCGTCACACCGTCTACCATAGCAGTTTATTATGATATGGAGGTTACGGAGACGGTCAATGTTGAGGCGGTGCTTACAAACAGCAGGGACAGCCTTCTCAGCGAGGGCTACAGCGTGGGCAATCCTGTTCCGTCAATGAACACACTTGATATAACAGGACCCGCAACTGTCTTAAGTCAGCTCAATAAGGTTTATTTTCAGGCAACAATTGACGAAGGCTCATTACCTCTTACAACCACGGCAACGGTTTCTGCCGATATCAGATATGACTTCAATTCAAACGTTGACAGTCATTATCTTACCTATGAAATTGCAGAGTCGAACCCGCCTACGGTAACTGTTACCGTCAAATCGGAAAAGGAAGTGCCCACAGCGGTTAAGTTCATTAATGAGCCCTCCGCCTACAGCGCTGCTGACAGCAACATCAGAATTGATCCGCAGATGGTTACAATTCTCTGCAACACAGGAAACGCAGACAATTACGACAGATACATTGTCAAGACTGTCGATTTCCGTGAACTGAAAAATGATAAGAACGTGTTTGAGGTTACGGCTGAGGAATCCTCAAATCCCAATCTGCTCTCAGAGGAAATAAGCTCCTTCACCGTTACGGTGGACTTTTCATCCATGAAGAGCAGGGGCATAGCAGGCACCGGGGAAAATATCGTTCTTGTCAATGATAACAAGGATTTTGATTATGATGTTGACCTTACCGGCGGCGGACTTGAAAACATCTGCTTTATAGGACCTGCGGCAAGCCTTGCAAAAATTACCGCTGAGGATATACAAATTGAAATCAATGTTTCAGGTCTTGATCTTGCCAGAAGCGGCAGTCAGGTGCTTGAGGTTTCAAACATCTCAATTCAGAATGAGGAAATCAGCGATTGCTGGGCATACGGCAAATACACAGCAACAGTTACCGCAACTGCAAAGGCACAATAAAAATTAAAAAATTGACCTCTACAGAATGTAGAGGTCAATTTTTATCTGAAATCTTCCATGTTTTCTGTCAGAAGCTTCTTTCTTACAATCGTATAGCTCACATCACCGGCTCTTTTCTGAATTTCATCGGCAAGAAGGGATGGGTTTACGTTGGTTGTGCTTCCTGCAGGAAGTACCAGACTGAGCTTTACTCTGTTTTCAAGCTTACCTGTTTTGTAGCTCTTTATGAATTCGATGAGGTTTATGTCCTTAAGCACCTTGTGTCTGCCTTTTTTGCCTAATTTCTGAACAATAAGCTCATCACCGCAAAGCATTTCCTCTATAAGAGCAAGAAGGTTATCGGGATTTTTTTCGCAGTTGAAGAAAACATCAAATTCACCGAAGGCTATCTTTTTCGGGTCAAACACCGGGTCTTCAACGCTTACAATATCAATTCCGGGAGGCATTGCACCCTTGAGCATATCAAAAATCTCTTGGTTGGTGCTGTCGCCTTCAATTCTCATATCCATGCTTTCGTAAAGGCTTTCCATACCCAGAGAAAGGGGAAGTGCGAAGGTGATGTAGGGATGAGGGTTAAAGCCCTCTGTATACCACAATGGTACATCAGCACGTCTTACAGCTCTTGTCATGGCACGCATAAGGTCAAGATGTGACACATAGCGGCTCATACCCATTTTCTTAAACCATACTCTGACGCATCGCATCACATTCACCTCCGTTTATCATATTACTTCCGCAGCCTGCACACTTGATTCTGCAATGGGGTGTGGTTGCGCTTTCGTATGCCTTTTTGCTTTCGCTGATAAGGAACTGCTTTCTTATACCGTAATCGAGATGATCCCAGGGAAGAATTTCTTCATAGTCACGCTTTCTGCTTGTGTAGAAAAGGGGATCAACACCGCATTCCGAGAAGCTTTCAAGCCAGGTTTCAAAGCGGAAGCTGTCGTCCCAGGAGTCAAATTTGCATCCCTTTCGCCATGCCTTTTCAATAACATCGCAAAGCTTTCTGTCACCTCTTGCCATAACGCCCTCAAGGAAGCTGATATTTACCTTGTGGTAGCTGACGCTTATCTTCTTTGTTCTTACGCTTGAAAGCAGATGATTCTGCTTGCTTATAAGCTCATCTATAGTGTCCTGAGCCTCCCATTGGAAGGGAGTAAAGGGCTTGGGTACAAAGGACGCAACGCTGATGCTTACCTGAACACCCTTTCCCTTTGGCTTATCGGGATTATTGTAAAATTCGTTTACTACCTTCTGTGCTAGGTCTGCTATGCCTGCAACGTCATCGTAGGTTTCTGTGGGAAGACCGAGCATAAAGTAAAGCTTAACTGCGGTCCAACCGCCTGAGAAGGATTTTCTTGCAGTGCGCAGAACCTCTTCCTCGGTTACGTTTTTGTTTATGGCATCACGGAGTCTTTGTGTGCCTGCTTCAGGTGCAAAGGTAAGACCGCTTCTTCTCACCTTGCTGAGATAGCCCATAAGCTTATCGGAAAAATTATCCACACGTAAGGAGGGGAGTGCGATATTTACTTTTTCCTTTTCGGTCCACTCAAGAAGCTTTTCCATAAGCTCTTCAAGGTGAGTGTAGTCACTTGTTGAAAGGGACGAAAGAGAAATTTCATCGTAGCCGGTGCTGTGGCAGAGTCTCTGGCATTGCTCGTTGACGGTATCTGCACTTTTTTCACGGATGGGTCTGTAGATAAAGCCCGCCTGACAGAAGCGGCAGCCTCTTATGCATCCGCGAAGAATCTCGTGAACAACTCTGTCGTGAACAACCTCAACAAAGGGTACAATAAACTTTTCGGGGTAATGCACCTTATCGAGGTCAGCTACCACTCTTTTAGTAACCTTCTCCGGAGCGTTTTCCTTAGGTGCGATAGCCTTTACGGTGCCGTCCTCATTGTAGCTTATGTCATAGAGTGAGGGAACATATACACCCTTTATCTGAGCTGCTCTTCTGAGAAACTCAGCCTTAGTCGCACCTTCCTTTTTGCAGGCGATAATAAGGTCAAAAAGCTCATCTGAAACCTCTTCACCGTCACCCAGAGAGAATATATCAAAGAAGTCAGCCACAGGCTCGGGATTACATACGCAGGGCCCGCCGCCTACAACAATGGGGGTAAGGTCTGTTCGGTCCTTGGCTCTTACGGGAAGACCTGCAAGATCGAGCATATTAAGCACGTTTGTGAAGCTCAGCTCATACTGAAGTGTGAAGCCGATGAGATCGAAATCCTTTATTGGGTCACCGCTTTCAAGAGCGTAAAGAGGAATATTTCTTTCTCTCATTTCCTTTTCCATATCATGCCAGGGCGCAAAAACTCTCTCGCACCATACGTCATCTCTGGCATTTGCGGCAGAATAAAGAATCTTTATTCCCAGATGAGACATACCTATTTCATAGCTGTCAGGAAAACAGAAGGCGTAACGTAAATCCACCTTGCTTTTATCCTTGACGATGCTGTTGAGCTCACCACCGGTATATCTGCCGGGCTTTTGCACAAGAGGCAGTATTTTTTCAACTTCTTTTGTAATCATTTATTTATCTACCTTTCTTTTTGAAAGTAATTGCTGCAAGATATAATGTAACAGCCGTAAGGCTCAGGTTGAATCTGACAAAAAGGCTGTAAAAAAGCCAGAAAACAAGAAGAATAACAGAACAGATGACAGATATGCCTTCCGTAATGCGCTCAGCCTTGTGTTCACTCATAAAGCAGAGCATAAAAAAGTGTAAGGCTCTGCCAAGGTCAAGATAACCGTTAGGAATGGAGTTTATCATAGCAACAAGGAGATTTACCGCTGAAAAAAGCAGGAAGGTATCGTTGCCGCAAAATATTTTTAAAATGTAAAAAAACAGGCAGGCACAAAGGTTGAATATGATTCCGCCGAGAGCGATAAGTGCTTCCTTTTTATATGAAAGAAGAGCTGAATTCGCTCTGTCAATCCTTATACCGAAAAGTCCCAGATCAATTGCCTTAAGCTTAGCTTTGCAAAGCAGCATAATTATGATGTGACCGCTTTCGTGAAAAAGTGAAGCAAAAAAGGCTGATAAAACCACCTTTTCATCGCAGAAATAAAGCATCAGCGTAACTGCTGCAACAAAGGAGAATCTGAGTCTGAGGTGAGTGCTACCTATCTGAGCTATCATCTTCAAGCACCCATATGGGGTTCATCCGTATGCCGTCGCGTCGGATTTCAAAATGCAGATGTGGTCCCGTTGACTGACCCGTTGTGCCTACCGATGCAATAGATTCACCGCGGTTTATGTTCATGCCAACTTCAACAAGGATTTCGCTGCAGTGACAGTAAAAGGTTTCAAAGCCGTCACTGTGGGTGAGAAAAAGATATTTGCCCGACCTTGAATCCTCACCGATTTTCGTTACCTTGCCGTTAAGGGGCGCTCTTATAGCAGTGCCTTCCTTTGCGGCAATATCTATTCCCGTATGAAAGCTCCATTTCCTCGTTATGGGATGAATACGGTAGCCGAAATATGAGGTATAATATCCGTTCTCAACAGGGAACAGAAGTGTATCTGTTGTTACAAAGGGAGCAAAGCTGGTTTTTTCCGTTGCCTCATAGAATTCTATATCTTCTCCGCCCGTTCCGTAGGGGACTGCGTCGGTAGGTGTACTTTTTTCTGATGAAAAAAAGGAAAACACCTGTTCAGCAGTGTCAGATAGAATACTGCCTCCCTCTTTTCCGAAGAAAGCGCTGAATTCCTCCCTGAGTGAAGCGCCGAAGGCTCCCGTGAATGAAAAAATCAGGTACATTATAAGGCTCAGAACAATGCAAAGCCCGAGCTGACCGATTATCACCGTTGTGTAATAATCCTTTTCCTGCGTGGCTTTTTTTGTGTTGCTTTTCTTCTTTTCAGACATATAAATCACCGATATATTTATATGAAGCGCAAAAAGAAAAGATAACTTTACTATTATAACATATATATTGGCTTTGTCAAAGAATTTTGCTGAAATTCCGGTAACAGGTTGACTATTTTATTTCAGAGTGATATTATATCTGTGTATTACTGCACTAAAGTGCAGATGTAATTGAAAGCGGAGGATATTATTATGTTTAACAACTTCAAAAACGATGAGTTTATGTATCTTATCGTTCTTGCCGTTATCATTTTTGTCTGCGCTCAGGCTCTTTTCTTTATGAGAAAGGCGTGGGTGAGAGGCAAGGAACTCGGCATCACAACTGATAAGCTTAAAAATGCAGTTACATCAAGTGCAATCTTTTCTTTAGCACCTGCAGTCGGTATTGCGATTACCGTTATTTCTCTTTCCGTAGCACTCGGTTATGTGCTTCCCTGGATAAGACTTACGGTTATCGGTGCAATTCAGTATGAAACAACAGCTGCTATAGGTGCTTTGCAGGCAGCCACGGGTGACCCCAGTGCCAACATTGCAACTGCAGTTGAGGATCCGCAGATTTTCAGCGAAATAGTATGGGTTATGACTCTCGGCAGTATACTTCCTCTTATTCTTATCCCCATTGTTCTTAAGAAGATCCAGAAGGGTGTTTCAGATGTAGCTTCAAAGAATTCCAAATGGATGGATATTATGACTGCTGCAGCATTCATCGGACTTATGGCTGCATTCATCGGTAAGGGCCTTGCAGGTATGGGTTCAAAAACAGAGCCGAAAATCGGCGACGGCGCAGGCGTACTTTCTCTTGCTGCACTTGTTTTCTCAACAGGCTTTATGATTCTGTTCACACTTATCAATAAAAAGCTCAAGAAAAACTGGATTGAAGCACTTTCAATGCCTGTAAGCATGGCTCTTGCAATGGCTGTGGTAGTTCTTCTTAATAAATTTGCTCCTTCAATCGCACAGATTGAGTGGCGTTATTGATAGAGGGGAGGATATATTATGAAAAAGACATATATGGATAAAGTTCATACCTGGGGCAGAATCTGGGTTATTGCTGCACTTTTATTCTTCCTTTCTATTCCGGTTGCAGTCAGCCTTCACCTTGGTATTTCACCGAGACTTGAAATAATAGGCAAGGGCCTTACTGCACTTATAATCTTCTTTGTTACCGGTATTATTGAGGTTGTTGCCTATTCACCTATGCTCGGTGCAGGCGGTACGTATCTTTCCTTCGTATCCGGTAATATTATGAACCTTAAAATGCCTTGCGCAATCAATGCTATGGAAAATGCAAAGGTTAAGGCAAACACCGAGGAGGGTGAGGTTATCACCACTATTGCCATAAGCTCCTCTATCGTTGTTACAACAATTGTTATAGCAATCACCGTTGTTGCTTTTGCTATGAATCCCTCCTTCTCACAGCTTATGTCAAGTGATACCTTTGCTCCTGCATTCCAGCAGGTTACATACACAATTTTCGGTTCACTTGCTGCAGGCTATTTTGTTAAGCACTGGAAAATCTCAATTTTCCCCATTGCCGCAGTTACACTTCTTCTTGTATTTATTGATCCCGGCATCGGTGTGCTTATTCCCGTTGGTGTTGTTCTTTCAATGCTCGGCGCACACGTTTTATATAAGCTCAAGAAGGTATAATTCATATACTCTGACCGCCCTTTCCGGGGCGGTCTTTTTTGCTTTAATGTGGCTGATTTGCTTTTTTTGTCAGTATGTGCTATAATAGGCACATATATGGAGAAAATTTAAAATCAGGAGAATTTTATGAAGAAAGCAGCAAAATCAATTCTTTGCTTTGCCGTGGCACTGATGTGTCTTCTCAGCATTGCAGGCAGCTGCCTGCCTGAGGTAAGTGCGGCAAACAATTATGAAAAGGATATTTTTTATTTTCTTAAAAACAAGATGGGTATGAACGATGCTTCTGCCTGCGGTGTTCTTGCGAACATTGAAAGGGAATCGGAATTCAATCCACATCTTTACGGCGACGGCGGCACAAGCTACGGCATCTGTCAGTGGCATAATGAACGCTTCACGGCTCTTAAGGATTTCTGCAAGGAAAGAGGCTATGATTACAAGGAGCTTACAGGTCAGCTTTATTATCTGAAGTATGAGCTTGAAACCTTTTATCCTAATACTCTTGCCGATATTAAGAGCCCCGAAAACAACGAAGAAGGCGCATACTATGCAGGCTACTCCTTCTGCTATAATTTTGAAAGACCGGCAAATAAGGGCTATAAGTCAGAGCAGAGAGGTAATCTTGCAAAGGAATACTGGCAGAAGTACGGTGTTATGGAGGGGATAAAGCCTCAGACACTTAAGAGTGTCGGAACAAACAACACAGTCAGCAGCGCAGAGGATTTCACAATCAGCTGGACTGCAGGAGGAAGCGGATATAACCGTAACCGTCTGCACATTGTTCCTCAGTATCCTTACTCGGTGAGCTACAACTGGGATAAGGAAATCACCGTTATAACAAGCCTTAAAACTCTCAGATATACCGTTGAAAAGGGCAGCCTTCCCGAGGGCGATTACCTTGTGTGGGTTGAGCCCTGGCACACGCTTAAAAATATGGCGGGAACCGGCAGTAAGCCTATAAACCTCAGAGTAGAGGATGAGCTTTTCTATGAGCTCGAGCAGGCTCCCGACCAATCATACTACGACTTTTCTGAAACAGAAAGAATAGACGTTGAGGGCTGGGCAGTAAACAGCGGCGGATACGGCACCGAGTGCTATGTTTCCATTGACGGCGGCGAGGGCGTACTCGCTGAAAAAGTTACGAGAAAAGATATTTCATCAGCAGAAAAGTATTCACCCTTCTGTAAAGATGATCTTGTCGGCTTCAGTATGAGCCTTCCTCTTTCCGATATTTCCAACGGAGAGCATACCGTTACAGTAACACTTAAAAGTCAGAGTGTTATCAGCACGGTTTTTGAAGGTATTTTCACGGTTGTCAATTCCCACGACCACAGCTTCACAAAATTTGTTTCAAATAAGGATGCTACCTATATTTCAGACGGAACAAAAACTGCAAAATGCGACTACTGTAACACAAAAGCCACAGTTCCCGACGAGGGTACAAAGCTTATGCTCGGTGTTACATCATCACTTAATGCCAAGGCGAAGGATACCTCAATAACTCTCAGCTGGAAAAAGGTATCAGGCGCAACAGGCTACCGTGTATATATTTACGATTCGGGCTGGAAGGCTATTAAAACCACAAGCGACCTCAGCTATACGGTAACTGACCTTTCACCGTCGAAGAAATATAAGTTTGCTGTGAAGGCATACGGCAAAGCAGAAGGCGAGTATTACTGGGCAGATAAATATGTAACCGTCAGCGAATACACAACACCCTCTCTTGTGTCCTCTCTGAACTACACTCCCGATGAAAAGAGTGTTACTCTTAAGTGGAAGAGTGCAAAGGGTGCAGGCGGCTACAGAGTTTACAGATATGATGCGGTGAACAAGAAGTGGGATACCGTCATCAAGGCTACAGCAAAGACATCAGCCACCGTAAAGGGGCTTTCACAGAACAAAAAGTATATTTTTGCAGTAAGACCCTATTATAATACAGGAAACGGAATCGTCTGGGCATACAGCTACAGTAAAATTACAGCCTATACAAAGCTTGCAGTGCCTGTTATAAAGGCGGCTCATTCAAGCGCGGCAGGCAGAGTTACCATGACCTGGGGTGCATCCTCGGGTGCTACGGGATATCAGGTATGGTACAGCAGCTCAGAAAACGGTGAATATAAGAAGTATTCCAATTTTATTGTCCGTTCCACCTATCTTTACGACTTCAAGAGAGGCGCAACACGCTATTTCAAGGTAAGAGCATATAAGAAGGTAGGTTCTGATTACATTTACAGTAATTTCACCGATCCAGTGGCAGTAAAAATAAAATAAAAAAATTTAAAAAAAGACTTGCTTTTTATAATCTCTTGTGATAAAATACTAAGGCATTTGTATCACAGTTATGTGTAATGCCGGCTGAATTCAGTCAGAATAAACGCAAGCGGTCCTCTTTCGTATAACGGAATGAACGTGGCAGAATTTAGGAGGATAAAAAATGGACGCACTCAAACTCATCTCAGACTCATCCCTTAAAGCAGAAGTACCTGCACTTGAAATCGGTAGCACTGTTCGTGTTCACGTAAAGATCCGTGAAGGCGAAAGAGAAAGAATCCAGGTTTTCGAGGGTACAATCATCGCTAAGAGAGGCAGCGGAGTTTCATCAACCTTTACAGTTCGCCGTGTAGCTTACGGCGTTGGCGTTGAAAGAGTATTCCCTGTTCACTCACCTAACGTTGCTAAGGTTGAGGTTGTCAGAAACGGTAAGGTTCGCAGAAGCAAGCTTTATTACCTTCGTGACAGAGTTGGTAAGTCAGCTAAGGTTAAGGAAAAGATCGGCTGATAAGAACGCAAATGGAAGGAAGGGTAAATCCCTTCCTTTTGTTTTCAGAAATTAACTGTGAAAGGCGGCCCGGCTATGATTAAGGATATAGCAAAAAAAGATAAATCGGAGCTTACTTTTAAAGATAAAATACTGATAAATATTTACGATATGGCTTCGGTGCTTGTTGCATCGGTAGTTACAATAATGATAATCTTCACCTTTATTTTCAGAATCGTGTTTGTTGACGGCGGCTCAATGCTTCCCACACTCAATCACGGTGATATGCTTGTTGTCAGCGCCTTTGACAGCGAGCCGAAATACGGTCAGGTTGTTATTGTTACCCAGCCAAACTGGTTTGATAACCCCATTGTCAAAAGAGTTATCGCAACAGAAAATCAGACGGTGGATATCAATTTTGATACCGGTGATGTTTATGTTGACGGCGTACTTCTTGATGAGCCTTATATCAACAACCGCACTCTGAATCCCGAGGATATGACAGGTCCTGTGGTTGTTCCCGAGGGACACGTATTTGTTATGGGCGATAACCGTCAGGGCTCCACCGACAGCCGAAGCGAAAAAATCGGCTTCATACGCGAGGAATATATTCTTGGTGTTGTTAAATATAAGGTTATCAATCAGCAGGATATGGGTGGCAGAAAGGTCAGCACAGTGTATGACTTCTCTGACTGGAAGGTAGAATAAGATTTTTAAAGAGGCACCGAGGGGAGAAGTCCTCTGCGGTCCTCTTTTGTTTGATATTGAGAAATAAAGGAGGCGGCAATATGTCAGATGCACAAAAGCAGATAGTTCAATGGTTTCCCGGTCATATGGCAAAAACAAGAAGGCTCATAAAAGAAAGCCTCGGTATGATCGACGGTGTAACAGAGCTTCTTGATGCAAGAATACCTATGTCTTCAAGAAATCCGGAGCTTGATGAGCTTACGGGCAAAAAGCCGAGAATAGTGCTTCTCAACAAGTGTGATATGGCAGATGACGGCATAACCGGAGAGTGGATTGAATACTTCAGAAGCAAGGGTCAGTATGCACTTGCCGTTGATTGCCGTACCGGTAAGGGGCTTAATCAGTATCATAATCTTGTAAGGCAGGTCCTTGCAGATAAAATCAAGGCAAATGAAGAAAGAGGAATGCCGGGTAAGGCACTTCGCATTATGGTGGTAGGTATTCCCAACACGGGCAAATCCTCCTTTATAAACAGAATGGCAGGCAAAAGCAAGGCAAAGGTTGCCGATAAGCCCGGCGTTACTCAGCATAATCAGTGGTTTGCTATCGGAAACGGTATTGAGCTGCTTGATACACCGGGTGTACTCTGGCCTAAATTTGACGATCCCGAGGTAGGGGATAAGCTTTCCTTTATCGGCTCTGTAAAGGATGAGGTAACCGATGTGGAAACTATGGCTGCACGTCTTATCAAGGTTCTTGCCGAGGGATATGAGGATAAGCTAACAGGACGCTATAAGCTTAAGAACATACCTGATATAAAGCAGGCAATGCCCTGGGAAATTATTGAAGAAATCGGCAGAGAAAGAGGTATGCTTATCCGCGGAGGAGAGGTTAATACCGAAAGAGCCTCAGTAATGCTTCTTGATGAATACAGAGGCGGAAAAATGGGAAAAATCAGCTTTGAAAGGCCCTCACAGTATAAATGATAAAATTAAGAACAGTCAAAGAAAATGAAAAAGTCCTTGCTATGCAGATAATAAACATGGCAAAGGCACATCTTAAAAATCAGGGTATCGACCAATGGCAGGACGGATACCCTGATATCAGAAGCATAGAAGCGGATATATCGTCAGAAAGAGGATATTTTCTGACTGACGGGGACTGCATTGCAGGTTATCTCTGCCTTGATTTTGAAGGTGAAGAGGTATACCGTCAGCTTGACGGAAAATGGCACTATGACGGAAAATATGCGGCTCTTCATCGCCTTGCCGTAAGTGACGAATACAGAGGCAGAGGCTATGGAATCAAAGCTTTTGCCGCCGCTGAGGAATACTGCAGAAGCAGGGGAGTAAGCTCAATCAGGGTTGATACAAAGCATACGAATCCGAAAATGCGCCACGTAATCACAAAAAGCGGATTTGAATACCGCGGCGATGTATATTATGAAGTAAGCGGCGAAAGAATGGCATTTGAAAAGGTGTTCTGAGCCTACATATATGTCATATGCTTTTGTCAGAACTTTTCTCTGAGTTCACCGAGAACTCTTTTTTCAATCCGTGACACATAAGAGCGTGATATGCCCATTTCGGCGGCAATCTCCCGTTGGGTCAGCTCCTTTGTGTTATAAAGTCCGTAGCGACGGATGATAATCTCTCTGTCGCGTTCATTATCCATAGCATCAATCAGCTCGTAAAGACGGGCTGTTTTGTTTTTAAGGTCAATATCATCGCTTATGGTGTCGTCACTGTAAATAACATCTATAAGCGTCAGGGGATTTCCTTCGCTGTCCACATCTATAGGCTCGTTAACCGAAACAACATTGGCATCCTTTTTCTTTGAACGGAAAAACATAAGTATTTCATTTTCAATGCATCTTGCCCCATAGGTTGCAAAACGTGTTCCTTTTTCAGCGTCAAAGGAGTCAACGGCTTTTATAAGACCTATAGTTCCGATAGAAATCAGGTCCTCCTGCTCATCGTAGTTTGACCAGTATTTTTTTATAATGTGAGAAACAAGCCTCAGATTATGCTCGATAAGCTCCTGACGTGCTTTAGTGTCACCTTTTTCTTTAACAAGTATAAAAAGCTCTCTTTCCCGCTGTGCAGAAAGCGGCTTGGGAAAGGAGGTCATATTTTTAAGATGTAAAAAGAAAAAAAGGAAATTCCCGAAAACAGCCTTTAAAATTTCAAACATATAATCACCCCGTAAATAATATGGGATAATTTGCAGTATAATGCAGAAAAGGAAGATGTTTTATTGACAACAATCCTTTATAAGACTATAATTTACAGCGAAAACAGAGTAAAGGTCGGTTAATATGGCTAAGGATAAAAACGTAAAAACCAACGCAATGCGTATTCTTGATAAAAAGAAAATACCCTATAGGGTAAATTATTATGACTGTGACGAATTTATCGACGGCATACACATTGCCGATAAGCTTTCGCAAAGATATGATATGAGCTTCAAAACCCTTGTCGCTGTAGGCAAAAGCAAGGAACACTTTGTTTTTTGCCTGCCCGTAAATAAGGAACTGGACCTTAAAAAGGCGGCAAAGAGTGTGGGTGAAAAAAGCGTTGAGCTTCTTCACGTAAAGGACATCAAGGATGTTACGGGCTACATCCGTGGCGGATGCACTCCCATAGGTATGAAAAAGCAGTTCAGAACGGTGATTCATTCTTCAGCCTTAAGTTTTGATGAAATAATCATCAGTGGCGGTATGCTGGGCGCACAGATTTTTATTGCACCTGAAAAGCTCAGAGAATGTATATCGGCAAATTTTGAAAATATTATATTCTGATAAAAAAGGACGGTACTTCAATCGTAGTACCGTCCTGATTTTTACTTTTTATTTGGCTTGATCGGTCTTTTTGCCGAGTCGGTGAAGGAACCGCTGAGGATTGTTATAACATCCACAAACCAGCCGATGCCGAAGCCGCCGAAGCTGAACATCCAGAGTATACCGGTGCCGATTTTTCCGGCGTAGAAGCGGTGCAGACCCCAGTATCCGAAGAAGATTGCAAGAATGAGGCATACAACGAAGTGGCGGTTACTGATGTTTTCAGCAGGCTTCTGCACGGTGCCTGTGTATACAGGCTGAGTATATACGGGCTGCTGATAGCTGTTGTCGTAATAGACCTGCTGATTGTTATATGCGGGTTGCTGATAGCCGTTATCGTAATAGCCCTGCTGACTGTTATATGCAGGCTGCTGATAACCGTTGTCGTAATATCCGTTAGAATAATCCGCAGAAGGATAATACTCTGCAGGGGGATAATAATCAGGCTGAGGCGGAACATATTCAACCTGCTTTTGAACCGGCTCCGGTGCAGTGTATGTGACTTCGTCGTTAGTCTTTTCCTTTGCTGCACGTATCTGTTTTCTGACTTCATCAATTGTCTGAGTTTCGTGAACACCGTTGAGAATTTCATCAATACGTGTTGCGATAAGGTCAAGGCATCTTTCTCTGGACTGATAAGCGGGGAAGCGGTTTACGTTTGAAAGATAGAAGTTGAAATCATCTCTGAGCTCAAAATTTTCAAGCATGAAGGGGAGGATGGGCTTTCCGAGATTTATAGCAAGGTCAATTTCCTTAGGTACGAATTTTGAATCCTGTGTTTTTTCGGATAATATAAGAATAAAAGCGAAGCAGTTTCTGATTGCCTTGGGAATTTCCTGGGCATAGCTTGAGCCGCCGGGTATTGAGTCGGGAGCCATCCAGCAGGGAACACCCTTTTCTCCGAGCTTTTCCTTGACCCAGAGAGCTTCGTGCAGGTCATCGGTTTTATAGCTGATAAAAGCATAACTCATATTCGCTTCCTCCTTTCATATTTTAACATTATATCAAACTGAAATGCTCTTTGCAATAATAAATCAGATTTTAGAATAAATATATATCACAAATTCCACAGTCACGCTGAGCTTTTCGTATTTTTCAAGCTTTATTTTGTCCTTTTCGTCGGTACGGTAGTAATAGGGGGTCATTCTGAAAAGAGCATCAATATCTTCTTTTGAGCTCAGTTCGATTTTTCCGCTGACCTTTCTTTTTTCTCTGAGTATGAGCTTTTCTGTCTCGGGCGGTGCCTCGTCGTTCTTATAGGGCTTGTCATACAGAATTTCTTTTATTTCAAAAAGATGATTTTCACCGGCAACGGCAGTAAGGATTATACCGTCGTCTTTTATAATACGGCTGAATTCCTTTTCGTGAAAGGGTGCAAAAAGATGAAAACCCACATCAATGCTGCTGTCCGTAAGGGGAATTCTGGAAAGATTTGCCACGAAATAATCGGCGCCGTTCTTTCTTTTTGCGGCAAGGCGCACCATTTCCTTTGAAAGGTCAAAGCCATACATACGGCATGGGATTTCCTTTATTATTTCATCGCTGTACCAGCCCTCACCGCAGCATATATCACACAGGGTAAGTCCGTCGTTTTTGTGCTGACGGATGATTTTTATGATTTCATCCTTAAGCACGGAAAAATATCCCTTTTCAAGAAAAAGCTTTCTTGAAAGAGCCATATTTTTATTGTCACCCATTTTATCTCCGGACTTATGCTTGCCGGTTATAAGGTTAACATAACCCTCTTTTGCTATGTCAAAGCAATGGCCGGAAGAGCAGCGGTATGAGCTTTTTTCTTTTTTTAACACATCCGAACAAACAGGACAAATAATATCTGACATTTTTTTCACCTTTAGTTGAAAAATTCATTTAACTGTGTTATTATACAAAAAAAGATAAATTTAGTCAATAAAGGACTTTTTGTCCGTTGTTGGCAGTATATATTTACGGGTGAATGATATGAAAAAAAGATTAATTGCATTAGTTCTTGCGTTATCGATGCTTTTTGCCTTTGCAGGCTGTGAGGATACGTCTATAGGAACGGACCTTTATATTTCGGAAATTATGTCAAACAATGTCACAACCATAGCCGATGAAAACGGTGATATGTGTGACTGGATAGAAATTCACAATCCTACATCAAGTCCCATTAACCTTGGCGGATATATGCTTACGGATAATTCGGAGAATATGAACAAGTTCACCTTCTCGGACTTCACAATTGATGCAGGCGAATACTTTGTTATTTTTGCCGACGGCGTCGAAAAGGTTGATCCGGTCAACCGTATTGTTCACGTACCCTTCTCCATAAGCACCAAGGGTGAAAGCATCTTCCTTTACAATGCAAAGGGTAAGCTTCTTTGCAGAGTAAATGTTATCGGTCTTGAGGATGATCAGAGCTACGGACTCGGCGATGAAGACAGAATGGTTGTTTTCTCTTCCCCCACACCGGGCTGGCAGAATACCGAAAGTGTTGCTTCATCGGCTCAGGAGGATGAAGAATTCAGCGGTGAAATCTATATAAATGAATACGCTCCCAACAGCACCCAGACCCTTATGGATGAGGACGGAGATTTTGTATCCTGGGTTGAAATTTACAATGCCTCCGATAAGAAGGTCAACCTTAAGGGCTACAGCCTTTCCGATGATGCACTTGATGTTGATAAGTGGGTTTTCCCTGACTTCAGGCTTGAGGGCGGAGCTTATGCACTCGTATATCTTTCAGGCAAAACCAAGCAGTATGACGGCGGCGAAAAAATTCACGCAACCTTCAAGCTTAACGGTAAGGAGGGAAGCCTGAGCCTTTATAATAAAAACGATACCGTTGTTGACACTGTGAAGGTTGAGGAGCTCGTAAGCAACCTTTCCTACGGCAGAAGTAAGGATAACAGATCCGAGTTTCTTTATTTTGCAAAGCCCACACCCTGCAAGGAAAACACAACCGCAGGCTTTGAGAGCATCGAAAGCGCTCAGTATACGAAAAACAGAGAAGTTGCCATAACTGAGGTTGCCCCGGTAAACACAACGGTGCCTCAGTCAGAGCACGACGAATATTTTGATTATGTTGAGCTTTATAACACAGGCTCAGAGGATATCAACCTTCAGAATTACAGACTCTCCGAATCAAAAAAGTCGGAGAGTTTTAAGCAATTACCCGATGTTACCGTAAAGCCCGGTGAATATGTTGCAATTTATTGCGGTGACAGCGACTATGTCAGCAGAAAAACGGGAAATATTTATGTTCAGTACGGACTTAACCGTTACGGCGAAACAGTATATCTTATGGATAATGAAAATGTTATCGTCGATTCCTTTTCCTATAGCCGTCTTATGAGCGGCTACTCAAGCGGCAGAGATATAAACGGCACCCTCGACGAGGTCTGCTTCGGAAAGCTTACACCCGGTAAGGCGAACCCTGATGCTCTGCTTCAGAAGTCCCTTTCCAATCCCACCCTTTCTCTTTCAAGCACCTATGTTGAAAAGGGCACTCAGGTAGAAATAACCGCACCCAAGGGTGAAATCCGCTATACACTTGACGGAAGTGAGCCAACAGCTTCGTCAGCACTTTATTCCGGCCCCATAACCGTAAACAAGACCACAGTAATCAGGGCAAAGTGCTTTATGGACGGCTACATTCCCTCAGAAACAGTCTGCGGAACATATCTTGTAACAGACAGAGTACACGACCTTGACGTAGTATTTCTTACTACCGATGAAAAGAATCTCTACGATTATCATACAGGCATATGGGCAGACGGCCCTAACATCGGCAGCGAGTTTCCTTATGTAGGTGCAAACTACTGGCAGGAATGGGAAAGGCCCGTCAACTTCGAATTTATGACCTCAGACGGTGTTTCTCAGGTCAGCTTTGATGCGGGTATCAAGGTTTTCGGTCAGTACAGCCGAGCTAATGCACAGAAAAGCGTTTCAATAAACCTTCGTGATAAATACGGACCTACCGAGGTCTGCTATCCCTTCTTTGAGGATAACGACGTTAATGTATTTTCTTCCCTGCTTCTGAGAAACAGTGGTCAGGACTATAACATTGCCCATATCAGAGATGCCTTTTGTGCAATGGTAGTTAAAAATCAGATGGATATGGATATAATGGACTACCATCCGGTTGTCTGCTATGTGAACGGCAAGTATCACGGCATATACGACCTGAGAGAAAAGATTGACGAGGATTATCTTGCAAATCACCATGGAATTGACCCGGATAACGTTGATGTGATAAAGGGTAACAACATCGTTAAAAACGGCTCAATGGATAACTATACAGCTCTTTGTGAGTATATCAAGACCCATGACATGACGGTGCAGGAAAACTACGATTATGTATGTAGTCAGATTGACATTGATGAGCTTATCTGCTACTGGATGTGTGAATCCTTCTTCACAAACACAGATACGGGTAACATAAAGTTCTGGCGCGAAAATACCGAGGGAGCAAAGTGGCGTTGGGTATTCTTTGACGTTGACTGGGCGCTCTTCGGTTCAACCTACACAACAAACATATTCGATAACTATATGGACCCGGCAGGTCACGGTGTAGGCAAAGGCTTCCGTACCACTATAACAAGCAACATTATAAAGAATAAGCAGTTCCGTCAGCGTATGATGGAAATCTGCGGTCAGCATCTTAAAACCACCTTTGATACGGACCGTATGCTCAGTATCCTTGATGAGCTTGTTGCCGAAATTGACAGCGAAATGCCTTATCACTACGACCGCTGGCAGGTGCACACCTACGAAAACTGGCAAAAGAGAGTTGAGACGGTGAGAAACATCGTTAAAGAAAAGAACGAAATCTTCCGCAACCATGTTATTGATGCTCTTAATATGACTCAGCAGGAAATTGACACATATTTTAACTGAAAATATTGAAATTTTCTGTAAACAGGTGTATAATGTATTTACAAATTTTAATTTGGAGGAAATATTATGGAACTCTGGAAAAAAATTGAACAGCTTCTCAAGAATCTTTGGGACAAGCTTTATAAGTTCCTTATCGGCGATATTATGGGTGACGAGGTTAACCCTGATTGGTTTATCGGCGATGAAGCTACCAAGGAAGAATAATGACCCACGAATGGCTGTTTAACCGACAGCCATTCCCTTTTATAGGAGTATTTTATGATAAAAGAGTATCTGGAAATCGGCAAAATTACATCTACTCACGGCATCAGGGGAGAGGTGCGCTTTCAGCCCTGGTGTGACAGTCCCGAGTTTCTTAAGCAGTTCAAAACATTATATTACGATAAAAAGGGTGAAAAGCCCGTGAAGGTCAGCTGCCGTCCGAACGGAGAAATGGCAATTGTCAGAATTGACGGTATCGATACCGTTGAAGAAGCGGCAAAGCTGCGTAATAAGGTTCTCTATATGAAAAGAGCCGATGCCCGGCTTCGTGACGGTCAGTATTTTATTCAGGAGCTTATCGGCTGTAGCGTTATTGATGCTGATGATGAAAGCATAACCTACGGAGTTATCAGCGATGTCAGTCAGACGGGCGCCAACGACGTATGGCATATCACAAAGGATGAAAAGGAATATCTTATTCCTGCAATTCCGCCCGTAATAATCAACACTGATGTTGAATCCGGTATAATAAAAATAAGACCCCTGAGAGGTATTTTTGACGATGAGAATTGACATATTGACCCTTTTCCCTGAGATGTGTGAGTCTGTGCTTTCTGAGAGTATAATCGGCAGAGCACGTCAGGAAAAGGCGGTTGAAATCAACTGCACACAGATAAGAGAATATTCTCTTGATAAGCATAAGAGGGTGGACGATACTCCTTACGGCGGCGGAATGGGTATGGTTATGCAGGTTCAGCCCATATACGACTGCTTCAATGACCTTTGTGAGAAAATCGGCAAAAGACCCCATTTGATTTTTATGTCCCCACAGGGCAAGGTGCTTACCCAAGAAAGGGTTAAGGAGCTTGCTGAAATGGAAAATATAGCTATTCTCTGCGGACACTATGAGGGCGTTGATGAAAGAATTATCGAAGAAATAGTTGACGAAGAAATATCCATCGGTGACTACGTACTCACCGGCGGTGAGCTGCCGGCTCTTGTTCTTGCGGACAGTATTTCACGTATGCTGCCGGGTGTGCTTGCAAATGAAACCGCATTTTCCGATGAAAGCCATTACAGCTCTCTTCTGGAATATCCCCAGTATACCCGCCCCTTTGAGTGGCAGGGAAGGACTGTTCCGGATATACTGTTATCGGGGCACCATGCAAATATTGAAAAATGGAGACGTGAGAGAAGTCTTGAGCGTACCTATCTTCGCAGACCCGATATGCTTTCCAAGGCTCAGCTCAGCAAGAGGGATATTGAGTACCTGAGAACATTGAAGCAGAATCTTAAAAAAGAGGACAACTAATCCGATTTGGCATTTTGCACAAAACTCACCGTTAATTTTGTGCAACATTTAGTCTACCAACCAAAAAGTTCAAAAGTGCATTTTTTTCGTTGACGAAGGAAACTTTTGTGGTATAATATATAGGAAATTGAAATCAAATTTCTATGTGTAGGAGTAATAGATATGTTTGTAAAAGATGTAAAAGTTCAGAATCAGGTAGGTCTTCACGCTCGTCCCGCAACCTTCTTCATCCAGAAAGCAAACGAATTCAAGTCATCAATCTGGGTTGAAAAGGAAGAGAGAAGAGTAAACGCTAAGAGCCTTCTCGGTGTTCTTTCACTCGGCATTATGGGCGGCACAGACATCCGCATCATCGCAGGTGGCGCTGATGAGGAGCAGGCTGTTGAAGAGCTTGTTAAGCTTGTTGAATCAGGTTTCACAGAATAAGATTCAGAATAAAAAACATCTCCGCAATTTAAGTTGCGGAGAATTTTTTTTGAAAATTAAGTTCAGCATTTATTAAAAGTTTAGTTTTTTGAGGACACAAAGCGACTTTTTTACGTCTTTATTAGTGAAACCGGTTTTAATAACAGGAAAAAGAGATTTAATGATGTCAAAATGGTATGCAGGTTTAATTGCTCTTAAAAGCGGAAATATGTCTTTTGATGATGTGTGCATTTATTATGGTGATATTCCGCTGTCAATTTTTGTTTATGAAACTATTTTAAAAAAGAAAGAAGGAAAAAGTATGTCAAGCATTACTAATCAAGCTTTTATTGATTTGAGGAGCTTCAGTCCTCAGGCTCTGAAAAAAATTAAATCAATAACTAATGTTGCGCTTGTTATGCTTCCGGAAAATCCTACACCTGAATTTTCAGAAGCTTATTCAGAGATAAAAAAAATCAATGTTGCAAGTGAAACAAGTGTTTCAGGTAACGCTTGTATTTTTAACGGAATGTCGCTTCTAACCAAAGAAGATATTGCCGATGGCAGCTTAATTGTATGTAATGGTCTTACTATTATCCGGGATATGCCCGAAGAAAAGAATATAAAAGTAATAGTAAACGGTGTATTGATAAAATCTCCGTCAGCCAATCTTAATATTATAAAAATAAACGGAACAACCTATAATATTGATGATGATGCAAAAATTGTCAAGTCAAATTCAGCGTTGACAATAGATGAAAATTTTATCAATAACCTAAGTGACAAAACCGCTATAGTGAACTGCGGAAAAGTATATATAGAAGATACAGTCAGCGAATCGATGCTCAGAAATAAAGGGGTCGTTTTTTATGATGTTGTGCAGATTACAGCAAAAAAAGAGCTTCACGGTTATATTTATGCAAATAGCTTTGGCGTAAAAAAAGTATGCACATACGAAGAACAAGTAAAGGTTGAAAGCAAGGGAAGAAAAAGATTTTTCAGGTGGAAATAAAATGGATAAAAGCCCTGAGAGTTTATTTGATGAGTTGTGGAGCAGATACTACAAAACAATCTATTCTTATTTCAGAAGTCAATTCGACAAGCAAACCACCGAGGATTTGTGTCAGCAGACCTATCTTAATGCGTGGCGTTATATATCAACATATAGAGAAATCAACATAAGACAAAGTAGATCATGGCTTCTTGCAGTAGCAAGAAATGTTAAGAATGATCATCTTCGTTACGTTCAACTTCACAAAAATAATTTCAGATATGAGAATCTATACGAAACGGATATCATTTTTGAAACCAATATCGATGAAAGTATTGCTATACAAGAAGCTTTTGCTAAACTCAGCGATGAAGAAAAACAGCTGCTTTCTATGGCGGAGTACCTTACAAGCAAGGAAATAGGCGAGGTTATCGGAATTTCCGCTTCGGCTGTAAGAAACAGAGTTCAGAAAGTCAGACAACACTTTAAGGAGCTTCTTGAATATTAAAAAGATACTTAGACAAAATATCATAAACATAAAAGAGATAGCAGCTACTGCCTCTTTGTTGTATATGAAAAGACACTGCATAAGC
>JAZPZK010000011.1:0-46009 GCA_045544675.1 Acutalibacteraceae bacterium | reverse complement strand
CAGTTCGATCAGAAGGCTCTTAAGGCTGCTACTCCCATCGGCAAGGGTCTCGGTGCATCACCGGGTGCTGCTTGCGGTAAGGTAGTATTCACAGCTGAAGACGCTGAAGCTTGGAACGCAAGAGGCGAAAAGGTTATCCTTGTTCGTCTTGAGACATCACCTGAAGATATCACAGGTATGAAGGCTTCTCAGGGTATCCTCACAGTACGTGGCGGTATGACCTCACACGCAGCTGTTGTTGCTCGCGGTATGGGTACTTGCTGTGTATCAGGCTGCCAGGAAATCGCTATGGACGAAGAAAACAAGAAGTTCACTCTTGCAGGTAAGACCTTCACAGAAGGCTCAGAAATCTCCATCGACGGTTCAACAGGTAACATCTACGACGGTATCATCCCCACAGTTGATGCTCAGATCGCAGGTGAGTTCGGCCGTATCATGGCTTGGGCTGACAAGTACAGAACCCTCAAGGTAAGAACAAATGCAGATACACCCGCTGACGCTAAGAAGGCTCGTGAACTCGGTGCTGAAGGTATCGGTCTTTGCCGTACAGAGCACATGTTCTTCGAAGCTGACAGAATCGCAGCATTCCGTGAAATGATCTGCTCAGATACAGTTGAAGAAAGAGAAGCAGCACTTGCTAAGATTCTTCCCATGCAGCAGGGCGACTTCGAGGCTCTTTACGAGGCTCTTGAAGGTAACCCCGTTACCATCCGTTTCCTTGATCCTCCTCTCCACGAGTTCGTTCCCACAGAAGAAGCTGACATCGCAGCACTTGCAGCAGCTCAGGGCAAGAGCGTTGAGGATATCAAGAATATCATCGCTTCTCTCCACGAGTTCAACCCCATGATGGGTCACAGAGGATGCCGTCTTGCAGTTACATATCCTGAAATTGCAAAGATGCAGACAGCAGCAGTTATCCGTGCAGCTATCAATGTAAACAAGGCTCATCCCGACTGGAACATCGTTCCCGAAATCATGATTCCTCTTGCAGGCGACGTTAAGGAGCTCAAGTACGTTAAGAAGTTTGTTGTTGAAACTGCTGACGCTGAAATCGCAGCAGCAGGCGCAGACCTTAAGTACGAAGTAGGTACAATGATTGAAATTCCCAGAGCAGCTCTCACCGCTGACGAAATCGCTAAGGAAGCTGACTTCTTCTGCTTCGGCACCAACGACCTTACTCAGATGACCTTCGGCTTCAGCCGTGATGACGCAGGTAAGTTCCTTGATGCATACTACGATGCAAAGATCTTCGAAAACGATCCCTTTGCAAAGCTCGACCAGACAGGTGTTGGTAAGCTTATGGAAATGTCCATCAAGCTCGGTAAGCCCGAAAACGCAAAGCTTCACTGCGGTATCTGCGGTGAACACGGCGGTGACCCCACATCAGTTGAATTCTGCCACAAGATCGGCCTCGACTATGTATCATGCTCACCCTTCCGTGTGCCCATCGCAAGACTTGCAGCAGCTCAGGCAGCTATCGCAAATAAATAATTCATCTATAAATGAATTTGCCCCGCCGAGAAATCGGCGGGGTGTTTTGCGTCACGTGATAGTAATTGCGACACAGGCAGCTATTGCCGATGGCAGGAAGTAATCTTCACTCAGTTCGCTGAATTCACTCTGACGATTGAGGATGCACAGGAATATGTCTATGCCATATCCCCGACAAAGCGTGTGAGAGGCTGGCGAGATATTGAAGTAAAACTCTATATTTAAAACTACTCCCCGATTACAGAAATGTAGTCGGGGAGTTTTTTGTTTGCATTGAAAACATTGTATAAATATGGTAAAATAAATATATGAATTTGATTAGGAGGATGTTTAAAATGGAAGAACTAATAAAAAACTTGATTACTGCAATTGAAAAAATTGGCATCCGTGATGCTTGGGATTACGCCTCCATAATTGTTCCTGCTTTAACTGCTATTATTTCAGTTGTAATATCAGTTATTGCATTACGCAAGTCAAATAAAATCGGTGAACGTCAAAACGAACTTTCTGAAAAGCAAAACAATATTGCTCTTTTTGAACCGCGTTTTAAGGTTTTTAACATTCTTAATTTTTTGTTACCTGTTGCAAGAACAATACTTGCAAATACAAATAAAAAAGATGAAGAACAAAAAGACAATTGGGACATCCTCGCAAGTGCTATGCAGACTTATAAGTATTCAACTACTCCATTTGAAAAGGAAATTGAGTTTAGCCAAGTAGAATACTTTTACACCAATTTGGTTTTAGAAACAGGTGGACTTACTTGCCTTTTTAAAAATGAAAACACAAAACCAATACTCTCCTTTTTAGAGACACTTGATTCTATCGCGACAAATGTATGCAACGATGAAGATTGTGACCAAGAAATCAACTTATTAAGAGATATTGTTTGTGAAATCGATGAATCAAATATTATGGACCGATTGGAACAATATTTAATGTTATAATACTAATGCCGCCTACTGATTGGTTTCAGCAAGCGGCACTTTTGGGTTTTATAGGGAGTTAATCATCTTCCTCATCATCCCACGAAGAAACAAAATGAAGTTCGCCTGAATCCATATCCATTGCCATGTTGTCAGACATTCGCATCATCATATTTCCGTCAGAATCATATCCCATATTCCCCAATGTCGAGAAAATAAAATCACCATCTTCTAAATCGAAAATCGGTTTTGACATTTACGCTTCCTCCTTAATTTAGTTTAATTATTCTATGTCCTCGTGTTCCGTAAACCCGCTGCACTTGATAGAGGCAGCTATCAATCCAAAAGGTAATTTTGTCTTCCGCCTCATCGTTTGTATAGATGTTTGTACAAATCAAATTATGTTTTTCATTTGTTCCGCCACACGAAAGTGGTAATATATGATGAATATTCCAACCACAATATATACGCTCATCAAAACGATAAATGCTAAAGTTTGCATCACCATATCCATCACGGCACATTAAATTCCCGTGAAAATCTTCGGCAAACTCTGAATTTCCAAAATATTCTTCCCACAAACGAAGTGCATTTTTTCTACAAATTTTCATTGTATCACCTCCAACTCGAACCAAAATAAAAAGTCCATACACTTATGTGTGTATAGACTTCAACGGTTCGGATTGATGCTTTACACACACAACAACAAAGACCATCGCTAAATAGCAATCGCCTAATGTAGTATGGTGTAAAGCCTTGATACAGCAATCGAGCCCACCTCAAAAGAGATGTTATCTCCCGGAGCCTACTCATGGGTTCTCAACAATGTAACGAGAATTTTAATCACAGTTGATAGTATCTTGGAATTTACTTTTTTGTCGTGTAGTCAAAAGTTGCAGGACCGCCGTAATCTTCAGCTTTCTCGTCCGGCTGTCATACGGGTTTCCGTGCATTTAACATAACATTGACTACAATACTAGTATATAGCATTGAGATTAAAATATCAAGAGAGTTTTGCCAAAACAAGTTAATGCTTTGATATAAATGTCTTATTCCGCACATTCTACAAAACACATACGTGTTAAATGGTATTACCAAATACAAGGAGGTCATTTTTATGTTTAATAAGAAAACCAAACTGAAGCTCACGGACTTTGAGTGTAACCTATTAATCAACGGAATGAACGAGTTCCGAAATATTCTTCTCTCGGACGGTATTCCCACAGAAGATGTTGACGAACTGCTCCTAAAAATCATCAACCAATCAGAACGATAGGGGGTGATGCGGTTATCAGCTGCTGCGGAATTGCTCTGCCTCCTCTTGAGGCAGAGGAGGCAGACGAAAATCACGATATAATAATAGAAAGGGTAGAGGATGAGCATTTCATAAGCATAAACCACAGCATGACTAAGGAACATTACATTTCCTTTGTTGCTTATCTTACAACTGACAGGGTACAGTTTGTGAAATTTTATCCCGAGGGTAATGCGGATACACGTATGCAGTTCAGAGGCAGGGGTATCTTATATATCTATTGTAATAAGCACGGACTGATGAAAAAGAAGATATAAACAACCGCTGTCTTTAAATGAAAATCCCACCGTAGGACGGGCTTCCTTATGAAGTGCCGCCACACAGTGGGGTGTATTTTTGTTCTGATGATTAAAGGACGATTTCGATTGCTTCGCTTCTGTTGCCCCATACATCCTCGGCACAGACCTTTACGGTGTAGTCCTTACCGGTGAGCATAAAGCCGTCAAAGGTTATGCTGTCTGACTTGTCAGCAAAGAAGTAATCGGAAAATGCCCAGTCCTCGCGGACAGTTTTTCCGTTTTTATTTATAACTGAAAGTCTGTAAACAAAGACCTCGTTGTCCTCACTTACCTTTGCCTGAGGAACGGTGATATAGTTGAGAAGTCCCTTCTTTTCGTGCTTAAGCTCTGCACCTTCATCGAAAACGGGTGCGGATGCCTTTTCTTTTCTTGAGTCGAAGGCATATTTTGTTTTGTTTTCCTCGGTGATATTATCGATGAGGAACTCTCTCATAATTTTACCGGCTTCAACATCAAGCACCTTTACAAGAACTCTGTTATCTGCATCAACCTCAATAATGAGAGCCTGACTCATTCTTTCCTTGTTCTCGGGGAACTGACCGTTTTTGCCGTCTACGGCAAGCTCGTAGTATGCAAGTCCGCCATCGTTGATTGCGGTGAATTCACCCTGCCAGATTGCTCTGGGATCGTTTGCGGGGAAGTGGGAGTGGCCTGAAATATGTATTGCCTGAGGATACTTTTTAAGCACATCGGTGAAAACATCAAGGCCCCATCCGTCGGTATCGCTGCTGCCGTAAACCGTGTTCTTTACATGCTCGTGCTGGAAGACGAAAACGGGCTTTTCGGGGTCGTCAGAAACTGCGGCAGCAAGGTTTTCGTCAAGCCATTTCACCTGATCGTCGGTATAGTGCTTGAAGGTATCTGAGCGTGAAACGCCGATAAAGTGGAAGCCATTTATCACTCTGTGGAAATCTGTTTCCTGAGCTGTGATGCCGGTGAAAAGCTTAAGGCTGTTCTTTGAAAGTGTATAGCTGTCGTGAGCTTTTGCGAGAACGGCAAGCCTTTCGGTGCCCTCGCGGATTTCAACATCGGTAACGGCTGCAAAGGCGAAAAATGAGCTTGCAAAGCCGTGGTCGGTGATGTCGCCTGAAAATACAACTGCATCAAGGTTGTTGTAATCCTCATCGGCATCGCTTATTGCATAAGCGGTTTTAATCATAGCAGCTGTTCTCTGACAGCCTGTGTCACCGAGAGTTTCGATATGGGTGTCGCTTGTGGAAACAAAGCGCATAACAGGAATAAAATCATCCTGCTTCATTTCGGGAATCGGTGCAACATATGACGGTGTCATTGATGCTGCAAAAACGGTGAACAGACTGAGAATCATGCTGATGAGAGATGATAATATGTTCATAACTTTTTCTCCTTTACTGCCTGCTGTCAGACAGGTTTTGTGCCTGTATTATAGCATAATGTGAGCTTGTTTTCAACTTATATATGGAAGATATATAAAGTTTTACCGATGCTTACCGCTAAATATGACTGTGATGTGGAACAATACCGCAAAATTTTATATGCATATATGAATATACCTGATGAAAAGGTGACCGCTTTACAACTGCAGAAAAATAATGTAGAATAAGGAAAACTCAAACGGAGGTGCAGTATGCTGCTGATTATTTCACAGATTATCGGAGTCGGAGCGGTGGCTCTGTATCTTCTGAGCTTTCAGCTTAAAAAGCGCAGACAGATTGTGTGGTGTACCTGTCTTTCAAATGCGCTGTATGTTCTGCAGTATATACTGCTGGGTGCCTTCTCAGGTGCTGTTATGGATTTTTTATCCACCCTTTCCTCATTTTTTGCAGGCAAGAAAAACACTCCGCAGTTTAAACGGCATAATAAGCTTATTGCCATTCTGAGCTGTGGTCTGATTGTTGCAGCGGGGGTTACCCTGGCTGTGATAAGAAAGGACCCTGTAGAATTACTTCCGATAGCAGGTGCACTTTTCCAGACCGGCGGTCTTTGGTTTGAAAATGAGCAGACTATACGGAAGTTCGGGCTTGCCGGCGCTCCCTTCTGGCTTATATATAATTTTATTTCTCAGGCCTACGGAGCAGCCCTCGGCTCGGTGCTTGCAATTTGTTCGGTTGTAATTGCTATGGTGCGTTACCGTAAAAAAAGAGAGGATACTCTGAAATAATGGCAGTAAGGCTTGTTCTGTTGACTTGATTTAATATTTATGCTATAATTCTTTCACGAAAATTTAAGGAGGTAATTGTATGAAAAAATTTATTTCTGTTATTCTGACTGCGGTGATGCTCTTCAGCTTTTCGTTGCCTGCTTTTGCCGCATCCGGCTGTAATTCTGAAGCAAGCAGAAGTCAGATTCCCGTTATCCGTATTCTGGGTGACGGTGAGCCTATGTATGATGCTGAAGGCAATAAGCTTTTCCACATCCGTACATCCTTCCAGGAGGGCTTCGGCTCAGATGAGGAGAACGAAGAAGATTCAGAGCTTATGGAGTCGGTGGCAAATGTTCTTATGCCCTTCCTTATTGACGGACTTCTCAACGACAACTGGGATGCATACTACGAAAATCTCGAGAAGGAAATCGGTGAGCTTACAGGCGATGCAAAGCTTGATTGCAACGGTGAGCCCGTTGAAGGCACAGGCATTTCCAAGGAAAGACAGGAATTCCTTGATTATGCAATAAGTCATGATAAAAAGGGCAAGAAGGGCTATTACGGTCTTTATGACTATCACTTCTGGTATGACTGGAGACTTGACCCTATTGAAAATGCAAAGGCACTCAGAGCCTATATTGTTGATGTTAAAGAGATAACAAAAAGTGAAAAGGTTGCTATCAACGCAAGCTGTATCGGCACAATCGTTACAACTGCTTATGTAAAGCTTTACGGTGTTGAGGATATCCAGGGTATCGGCTACACGGGAAGTCTTGTAAACGGTGCTGAATTTTTCAGCGAAGCAATCAGCGGTAAGTTTGATGTAAACAGCGATGCTATCAACCGTGCTCTGATGGATTGCGCTTATCTCGGTCTGTTTAATTTTGATTCCTTTATAAGCACAAGCATAGAACTCCTTCTTGAAAGCGGTGTAATCGAGTTTTTAGAGGCAGACATCAGAAAAAATATATACAACAAGGTTGCAAAGGGTGTAACATCTGCTCTTGCTCTTTCAACTCTCTTTACATACCCCAGCTACTGGGCTGCAGTTTCAGCTGATGATTATGAGGCTGCTCTTTTATATGTTTTCGGTGAAGAAGGCAGCGAAAAGCGTCAGCAGTATGCGGGACTTATCGCAAAAATTGAAAACTACCATAAAACAGTCCGCTTAAATTTAAACGATATCATTAAGAGTATCGGTGATGGCGGCGCAAACTTTGGTGCAATTGCGAAGTACGGCTTCCAGATAGCTCCTATCTGTAAGTCTTACGACGTGGTTTCCGATCAGTTCGTTTCTGTTAATCATGCATCCTTCGGTGCAACCACATCAACAATTTACGACACTCTCAGCGATGAATATATTGCTTCACGTAACGAAAAGTATATTTCTCCCGATAAGCAGATAGATGCATCAACCTGCTTATATCCTGATTCAACCTGGTTTGTTAAAAATTCAAGCCACTCAGAATATACCGACTTTGAGAAGAAGATTCTCTACGATGTATCAACCGCTGACAGACAGCTTACAGTTGACGATTTCGAGTGGTCACAGTTTATGGTTTACGACTATGATACCGACACAATGGAAGCCATGACAGAGGAAAACTGCAATACAGAAAAGTGGGAGGCCGAAGAAGAGGTTACAGGTCTTGCCAAGCTCTTCAGATTCCTCACCGCATTCTTCAGATGGATCAAAGAACTGTTCGTAAAGCTCGTAAAATAATAAATCAGTCCCATCGTGAAAACGGTGGGATTTTTTCTTGCTTTTGAGTGTGTAATGTGCTATACTGTCCGCATAACAGAGCTTTTGGTGTTTCTATATCAAACACCGAAGGCTCTTTTTTTGGAAATATTTCAGATAAAGTAAAAGCTTTGCCGGAAAGGATACAGTTGTTGTAATTTCGGTATTGTAAAAAAGCCTTGCTTGCTTTATAATTGTCACAGAAGGTGGGATATGAATGAATAAAAAGCCTAATGTTTTGTTTATTGTTACAGATGATCAGCGCTGGGATACCATACACGCTCTGGGTAACAGCGAAATACTTACACCGAATCTTGATAAGCTTGCAAAAAGAGGCACAGCCTTCGTGCGCTCACATATTGCAGGAGGCACCTGCGGTGCAGTGTGTATGCCGAGCCGTGCAATGATTCTTACGGGACGTAATCCTTTTCATCTGGAGGAGCTTGGCGGAAATATACCCGAAGAGCATAAAACCGTGGCCGAGGTTTTTAAAAATAACGGATATGAAACCGTGGGTCTTGGCAAATGGCATAACGGATGCCCCGGATATGCGCGAAGCTTTACTCAGGGAGCGAAGATTTTCTTCGGCGGAATGTGGGACCATTGGAATGTGCCTACCTGCCGTTACGATCCCACAGGCAAGTATGACAATGTTATAAATTTTGTGGTGGATTTCTATAACGACAACCATCCTCAGGAACAGCATTGTGATGAATTTGACCCGGGTAAGCATTCAAGCACACTTCTTACCGATGCGGCAATAGAGCTTCTTGAGAAAAATGCAGCAGGGGATAAGCCTTTCTTTATGTATCTTGCTTATCTTGCACCTCACGACCCGAGAACAATGCCCGGCTCCTTCCGACAGATGTACGATTCGGAAAAAATCACTCTGCCGCCTAATTTTCAGCAGATTATCGACACAAACTATCCTCTTATGGTTCACCGTGACGAGCATCTTGCCTCATATCCCCGTAAGGAGGATGAGATAAGAGAGCATATTGCAGAATATTATGCCATGATAACCCATCTCGACTATGAGATAGGCAGACTTCTTGATGCTCTGCACGAATCGGGCGAGGAGGAAAACACCATAGTTGTTTTCACCGGCGACAACGGACTTGCGGTGGGTCAGCACGGCTGGTTGGGCAAAGAGGATATATATGAACACGGCGTACGCACTCCCCTTATTTTTGCAGGACCGGGTATTGCCGAAAACGTGAAGAACGAGGCTTATGTTTATCTTTACGATGTTTTTCCCACACTCTGCGAAAAGGCAGGGCTTGATATTCCTGATTCCGTTGACGGAAAAAGCTTTGCCCGGCTGCTGGACGGCAACGGTGGAGAAAGCTTCCGTGATGAGCTGTATCTTATTTTTGATGAGTTTGTCCGCGGCGTGAAGGATGAGGAATATAAGCTTATTGAATACCGTAACGGTGATGCGGACAAAGACAAATGGACATTCCTTTATAATCTCAGAAAAGACCCGTGGGAAACGGAAAACCTTGCAGCAAAGCCGGAATATGCTCAGAAGGTGCGTCTTTACAGAGAAAAGCTTCTTAGGCACAGGGATTCCTGGCAGGAGCAGGAGCATCCCCGGGGTGTAAATTTCTGGAAAAGATTCAACCTTGACGATTAATACAAAAAATAAAGAAGTGTAACATCGGTTTACACTTCTTTTTCTTTGAAATATTTGACATTTACGGACTCAGAGAGTATAATAAATTTTACAAAAATCCTTATATTGCAACAAAGTCGGAGGACAAAAATGAAAATCGGAAAAAACATGGCGAAGCCCATTTGTATGGGTGTTTTATTTTGTGCCTTTGTTTACGGGCTGGCACTTCCCTTCTTCTGGGGCAACAACCCTGCATCGGAGCTTGGTACACTTTCTCTTCTGTGCGAAAACAGAAAGGTCTATTTCTGGCTCTGGGGAATTCTCACCTCAGGAGGAATCTTTATAAACACACAGTATATGTATAACAAATTCGGTATGAAAAATAAGCTTCTTACCGTGCTTGGTGCGCTCGGCTTTGTGAGTATCTGTGCTGTTGCACTCACTCTCGGTCACAGTATAGAGGACTGGAATCCGAAGAGACTTGCTCACTGGATTGCAACCGGATTTTTTATCGCCTTTACGGTTGCCTCAATAGCACTTTACTTCATCATCAACCGCAAAAAGCACAGTAAGTTCAATATGCTTGCAGTATGCACCTTCCTTATTCTCGGTACCTTTGTTGTGATTTTCGCCGTGGTAGGTAAGAGCGCACTTATGGAAATGATACCTCTCGCGCTTATTGAGCTTTTCCTTTTTGCTGTGAATTTTACCCCTTGGGTAAAGGCGGAGAAGATGGCAGTTGCAGCGTAATATTTAAGAAAATACAGGTAAAGTTGATCCCCGCTGAGAAATCAGCGGGGTTATGTTTGTCTACAGTCCGATTTTTGGTACAGTGAATTGCAGGTTGTAGTTGAATTTTGTAACGAAGTGATTTATACTGTAATAAAGAGGTGGAGTATAATGAAAAATACCAGTTGGAAATATCCTTTTCCCACGTTTGCCGATAAAATGTTTGACGGAAACAAAGATGGAAAACTGGATGCTTTTGAAACAGCGTTTCGAGATGCATATATCGAAGAAATGAACCGAAATGCAGCAAAGCAGAATACTAGACCGAAAAGCAGTTGTTATATTCCAGAGACCCCAGCCGAAAAGACGGTTTATAAAGGAACGGAAAACACAGATAGTAAAAACAATGTCAATACAACTCCTATCGGCGTTCAGTTGATATTTATTCTGATTGCTATAGTTGTATTAGTCGGTGGTTTTGTTATGGCATTATCAACCGAAGGGACAATGTTTATTAAAGCGATTATTTTATTCGGTGCGGGTGCTATTGCAATCGGCTTGTTAAAGTTTGTCGGGGTATATAAATAAACCATACGGAGAGGTAGAAACAATGAGAAAAATTTTTGATGATACAGAGTTTATAGAGCATGGCGAAATAACCATTCCCGTACGTTGGACACGAAACGAATTAAAAATGAAAACCGCTGTAAACATTTTTGGCGATGACACCGAAACCATTGAAAAGGATTATGTAACATTCGATTATAACGGCATTCGGATTCAGTATAGTTGCGAAGCGGATGAACATATGATATGTAATAAAGTCAATGCCATTTGCGATATTATAGATGCTGAAGGCACAGATGGTTTGACCTCTCGTGGAATCACTTGGAGCAAGGCATAAGCAATTATATAATTTAATATTTGACCTATAAAGAGTGCGTGAGGGACAAGCCCTGTGACCGCCGACAACCTGCCGAAAGGTAAGGTGCCAATGCTTGAACGATAGGGTTATAATCATAATTTTTATGAGCAATCCTATTGTGACGATAGGCTTGCTCTTTTTTTGCTCTCTTGTAGGAAATAAATCTATAAAGGAGCACTTAATATGCGAACAATCAGAAATCTAATCCAAAAAGAAAAGAAAGTGTATGTTATTCTGAAGGGCAAGGCTACTCGGTATCGCTTTATGAGCGATGCAGACCGAGAGGGAATAACCTACGGTGACAGTGTAAAAGCTACCGACCGAGCGGTTGATGATGTAATGGCATTGCAGTCTGACGGAACAATTTGTTTTCTCGGTTGGGCAGGTCGCGTATGTTATCATTACGCCCGCCAAAACAACATCATCCGAGTTGATTATGAAAAATACATAAATGGCGATGCCGATTATATAATAACTAAATAAAGTATGAGACCGGCTGACTGTGTTTGCGTACTGTTGCTTCAGCTTCGGAAAAGAAAAATCCCGCAGAGAATACGGGGATTTCCCTTTCCCCGTTGCAACTCTCCTTCTTCCGTGCTATAATGATAAAAAATCCACGGAGGCGATAATATGAAGTCAGCCACAGCCATAAAACAAAAGGAAGACCGTCAGCTTGAAAAGCTTAAAAAGGTACAGCAGAGGGGCAGCTCAGGAAAATATTTTCTCGTGCTTATTATGCTTATTGCCCTTGTCAACATTCTCGATGAGGTTACAAGTAACCTGACCGTTACGGTGCAGTCCTCCTTTGTAACGGAGTTTTTCGTCAATAATCCCTTTATGGGTAAATATTACTCCTATGAGGACGGACTCGCTTTTCACTCGACTATAGGCGTTGTTACATATGTTTTCGGTCTGTTTACGCCTTTCTATAAGGCTCTTGCCGATAAGTGGGGAAGAAAGCCCCTTTTCGTTATGTCTACCCTGGGTATGGCAACGGGACTTTTTGTTATCCATCTTTCATCAAGCTATGTGATGTTCCTTGTGGGCTTTGCCATTATCAGCTTCTTTATGGGTCATGACATACAGATTATATATATTCTTGAGGAAGCACCGGACAAGCACAGAGCAAAGATTTACTCCTTCCTTAAAAGCTTCGGTATCTTAGGCGTTATACTTATTCCGACCCTCAGAGATTTGCTTATGGGTGACGATGCCACAAAATGGCGTGAGATTTTCCTCGTACCCGCTCTTTTGGGCTTTGCTGCAGTTGCACTTGTGCTTCTCTTCGCAAGGGACACAAAGGTGTTTGTAAAAGAAAGAATCGAGTATCTTTCACGCCCTCTTGAAGAAAGACAAGCAGAAAAGGAGCTTAAAAAGCAGCAGAAGCAGGCTCAGCGCAATCAGGCAGGTGTATTCAACGGTGTGAAATACATCTTTGCAAACAAGGATACAAAAAGACTTATCATTTCTCATATTATATTTGACTCGGCTATGCCGGCTATAGCACTTTATTTTGAATCCTCGATGCATCAGGCAGGTATGAGCACAAGCAGCATCACAAAGGCACTGTTTATGGTGCCGGTAATATACGGCTCAATAACCTTTATTTCGGGCTTTGTTGCAGACAGACTGGGCAGAAAGGTAACGGTAACTCTTTTCTCGGCGACCTGTGTTGCAGGCTACTGCCTTTTCGTTGCAGGTATCCTTCTCGGCTGGAATCCATATCTCATCGGTGCTCTTGCAGGACTTTATCAGGGCTCCTATTGGATAGGCAGAGACTATATGAACGTTATGATGACCGAAAAGGTACCAACAGATATACGTGCCTCCGTTGTAGGTGCTGAGGGACTTCTTGTTATAATCGGTCTTGTTGTGGGCTACGGTGCAATCATTGCAGGTATTGCCCTTATTCCCATCTGGTGGGCTTGTCTGGCAATATCAATTCCTGCAGTAGGTATTGCGGCGATTATGTTCGCAAAGGGTGTTAAGGAAACCAAGGGTGTAAATCTGGATATAATAGAATAAACAAAAAGGCTTCTGAGTGTTGAAACTCAGAAGCCTTTTTGTTTTAGGTTATCTGTCAAGCTTTTCGATTTCCTCAATAGGACCTCTGAAGTCCTCGGAAACAGAAACACCGAGAGCTTTTTCTCCCTTGATGAAGGAGCCGAACATAAAGCCCTTGACGTCGGTTGACATCTGGAACTTTGAAATTACGTTTGTCAGAGCCTTTTTCTTGTCCTCATTCTGAAGGTAAATGCAGTTTTCGAGAGTGATTTCAATTTTTGCATCAGCCTTTGCGGTAAGGATTACGTCAAGAGTTTTACCGACCTTCTTAGCCTCAAACTTTGCTTCCTTGCCGTTTACTGCTACGCTGACATCTGCATCGGTAATATCCTTGAATTTAAGAGTGAAGCTTCTCTTAGCGGGAACAACCGCTGCAGTACCCTCTGCCTTATTTATGCTGAGAGTAACCTTGTCGCCCTGCTGATTAACCGTGAAGGCGGTCTTGAGATATTCGCCCTGCTGATAGGAGAGGGTCTCGCCGTCATCCTCGTAAAGGGTGAAGCTGTTGTTACCTCTGTAAACAAGAACCTCAAGCTCTGCGGGATTGGAGCAATCGTTGATTCTGTCGTTCTTGCTCATGGGGATGATTGCACCCTCCTTTGCGAGAACGGGGATATAGTCTATATCACGGTACATCTTAACAAACTGATTGCCCTTATAAATTCTGCCGGTGAAAATATCGGTATAGCGTCCCTCGGGAATCCATACGTTTACACCTGCAAGGTTAGTGCTTTGCGATGTATGCTCTGTGATAGGTGCTACGATAAGCTCAGTGCCGAAGAAGAATTCGTTTCTGCACTTATATGCGCTTTCCTCGGTGGGATATGCATAGTACATCGGCTCACATATTGCTCTGCACTCGGTGTGAGTACGGTAGTTCATTGTGTAGATATAGGGAAGGAGCTTGTGCCTTAAGCGAAGAGCATCTGTAGCAATTCTCTGCACGGGACCGCTGTAATTCCAGGGCTCCTTGCCTGCAAACTCATTGTTGGTTGAGTGAAGTCTGTTAACGGGGCTGAATATACCGAGCTGTACCCAGCGAAGATAAAGCTCATCGTCCTTCTTGCCCATACAGTGTCCGCCGATATCGTGGCTCCACCAGGGGTATGCTATGTTTGATGCGGTTGCGGTAAAGCCGGGCTGGAAATCAAGGCTTTTCCAGGTCTGTGTGGTGTCACCGCTGAAGCCGAGGGGATAACGCTGAGAGCCTGCGCCGCAGAAGCGGGAAAGAATAAGGGGTCTGTGGTTATCCTTTGCGTTGTCGAGGAAGTGGTAGTGGTTGAGAGCCCAGAGGGGATCAAGTCCGGGCACGTTGGTGTGAGTACCCTGCTGCCAGTCAATCCACCAGAAGTCAACGCCCTTCTTTTCAAAGGGATGATGAAGAATATCGAAGTAGTTTTCTGTGAACTTCTTATCTGTGATGTCGAATTTTACGGGCTCCTTCTTGGAGGGATCCTGACCCATAGCCTTGCACATATCCTCATACTGATCCTCAAACCAGCGTACACCCATTGAGGGGTGAATGTTGAAGGTGGTATGGTAGCCGTCGTCCTTGAGCTTTTTAAGGAAAGCATCGGGATCGGGGAAAAGGTCGGTGTTGAAGCTATAGCCTGTCCAGCCTGTTGACCATACATCATAAACATATTCCATAAAGTTCTTATGAGGCATAACCTTATGGCTGTCCTTGCCGAACTTTTCCTTGATGTTTACCCAGTGCCAGTCCATATCAACGGTAGCAACGGTGATGGGGATTTCCTCTTCCTTGAATCTGTCCATAAGGGCGAGGTATTCCTCCTGAGTGTATGCCTTGTAGCGGCTCCACCAGTTTGAAAGAGCGTAACGGGGGATAAGGGGAACCTTGCCCGTAAGCTTGTAAAGGTCGGTTGTAGCGCCGATATAGTTGTTGCCGTAGGCGAAGTAGTAAATGTCGCTTTCCTTGTTGCCTCTGGGAAGAATTGTACCGTCATCTTTCATAACGAGAGTGTCGCTGTCGTCGAGAATAGCAACACCGTTCTTTGAGCATACGCCGTCACCGAGGGTGATGATGCCTGCGGTTATGTCAAGAGTACGGCAGGTACCCTTAAGGTTGTCCTTGTTGTAATCGGTTACAACTCTGCCGTCACGAAGCTTTATGCGAAGCATTTTCTGCTCCTTGAGTGAATAAAGATAATTAGCCTTTGTTGTCTTGATTTCGATTTCCTCAGCCGAGTCCTTGACCTCGTATTTTGCCGCATCAAAATCACGGAACCATACGCTCTGTGTTGCCTCGTCGCAGAAGCGGGCGTTTTTCTGCACCTCTACACGAAGAAGGCAGGGTGTGATAACGGTAAATCTTACGTTGCCTCTTATGATGCACTGCTCCTCGGGAGCAACGGGGGAAGCATCAATGGCAAATCTTTTTGCAAAGTTATCCATTTGCGGTTTCTCCTTTATGTTAATATTGTTTTTATTATTCTGCCGGAAGTATTTCTCCGGGTCTGTCAACGGTGAATCTGTATTTCTTTTCGTAGTTCATTCCTGCTGAAAGAAGGACACTTCTTTCGTTACAGTTATATACGGCACTCCAGAGAGTGTTTACCGGGTGCTTGAGAAGAGGGTGGCGGTAATCGAGGGTGCATTCGGAAAGGAGCTTCATTGCTCCGTTTTCGGTAAGAATACCTTTTTCAGCCTTGAGGGTTTTTCTTATACGGTTGTAGCGGTCATAGCCTCTGCCGTCGTGATTGTCTCCGCCCTCGGTGAGGAAGTAGTTTGTGAGAATAAGGCAGTTGCCCTTCTTTTCCTGTCTGATGATGTGCATTTTATTGTTCACATATTCGATTATTGCACTGTTGCCTTCGGAATCGGCAAGCTGATAGTGATAGTTGATAAAAAGTGAATCGTGCATATCATACTGTGAGAAAAGCTCAATGGCCTCTTCTACCGTTGCGCACTTATCAAGGGCGGCACGTATTGCTACTGTGGTAATGATAGGCTTTTTGCCTGTTTCCTGCTTTGTTGCCTTTGATTTGATTTCGAGCACTGCAATGCTGAAGCCTTTTTCGTTGATGCCGTCCATTGCCATATAGGGCGCACCGAGAACACGCATATGCTTTTTTGAACCGGCAAGGGTCATATGCTCCGTGCCGTGAAGAAACATAGTGCTGTCAATAAGCGAAACGCTTTTATAGCCCTTTTCAGGTGCTGTCCAGCAGATTACGCAGGGAGCGGCCTTATAGTCAAAGTTTCTTGCGAAAATATGCTGTCCCTCAGGCGTTGCTGTGTTGAAGGTTGAACAGGCAAAGCCTGAATGAAGGGGATTGGGCAGAAGCGAGGGTGTGCGGATCTGCTTCTGAAGGAAGAGAACAACATCCATAATGGAGCCTGCACCCCGGCTGAGCAGCTCATCAAGACCGTAGGGACATTTATACTGCATTGTCCAGATGTTTTTATCAACTCTTCTGAGAGTTGAGAGAGTTTCGTTTTTTAATCTCTGTGTCTGTGCGGGGGAGGAAATTTTGTTTTCTTCCATTTTTTTCACTCCTATCGGGTATTTAAAACAGTATATCACATAAGAGGGCAGATAACAAGCGTATTTTCCGGCTGCAATATTTATTTTTTATTAAAACTGTTGAAATCTTATAAAAAAAGCATTACAATAAGGCTAAAGGAAATATGAAAAGGAGACAATAATATGGAAACACCGCGCACCTATGTACCTTTCCAACAGTGGAAGGAAAAATCAAAGCAGACAGAATATACCGAGGCAACACCTCTTCTTGCACCTGACGGCACTCTTCTTGCAAAGGGCTGGGCAAGACACAACGTTTTTGATTACAACAGAAATTACGTTAAAAAGGGCAGCCCCATGAGCAAAAAGGAATGGGATTTCTATCAGGTTGCTGACGGCAATTATATGGTACAGCTCAGCTTTGCAAATATCGGCATCGGCGGATATGTTGCAGGTAAGCTTATCGACCTTAAGGCAGGCAAGGTTATTGTTGATGCAACTCAGCTCTTCCTCGGCGGCAAGAAATATCTTCCTCCCCTCAAGGGTGACGTGCCTAACCGCTTCAAGGCAAAAATCGGTAAGGCTGAGTTTGATTTCGATACCAAGGAGACCACAAGAACACTCTGGTTCAGAATGGCTCTCAAGGGCAAGACCGTTGAATGTAAGTTTGAGATGGATATTATGCCCGGGCTTGAAAACATTACAACAGTACTTCCCTTCCCCGGCGACAACAAGAAGTACTTTATGACCACAAAGCAGACCTGTATGCCTTGTAAGGGCTATTACAGAGACGGTGACAAGACCTACGAATTCAGCAAGGAGGACAGCTTCTGTGCTCTTGACTGGGGACGTGTAAACACACCTCACAAGATGGTATGGTACTGGGGCAGCGGCTCACAGTATATTACCGATGCAAACGGTGAAAAGAAGCTCTTCGGCTTTGAAATCACATGGGCAATCGGTGACGAGAGCAACGCAACAGAAACCTGTATCTTCTATGACGGCAAGGTGCATAAATTCGGCGCAGTTGACGTTGAAACCTTCCCGAAGCCCGATAAGTTTATGAACGATTGGGTATTCATCTCCGAGGACAAGCGCTTCAATCTTACAATGAAGCCCACCTTCGACCATCATTCGGATATGAACCTCGGTATTGCAAGAATGCACACTCATCAGGTACACGGTATCTGGAGCGGTGACGTAGTTCTCGATGACGGCACAAAGCTCGAAATCAAGGATATGTACGCATTCTGCGAATACGTTGAAAACAAGTGGTAAAAAAGAGTTTCCCTCTGCTGCGACGCAGAGGGATTTTTTGTTAAAAACCTTTGACATCTTTCAGACGGGATGATATAATTTGCTTATAATGAAAAAACGGAGGAAGAAAATATGCTGAAAAAATCATTCTCACTTTTACTCGCTCTGATTATGTGCCTTTGCTTTGCAATGCCCGGCTTTGCTGTGGATGAGGCAGAAACACTTAATGAGCATCAGGCTCTGGAGGCTGTGAATTCAGGCGTTGCAGCTCTTGTTGACGAGGATGCAGACAGCGTTGCCGTTGACGAAGACCTTGCAGATAAAATTATCGCCGATTCGGACACACCGGAGGAAATTGCAAGATCAATCGCACAGTTTGTATTCATCGACAAAAGCGAGGTTGAGGGTCTTTCCGATGCAATTGTTGCTGACAGTAAATATACGGTTACCGTTACAAAGGACGGAAGAGATACTGTATATATAGCAGTAAGCATTATTGACCACCCCGAAATTTATGATGCAAGGGTTTTTCTTAAGACCGTTGAAAAGCTCAGCAAAAAGAGCGACGAAATTGCTTCTGCAGGCGGTGTTGATATAAGCTCGGGCAAATATGACCCGATGACATACAGCCACATTGCAGGTGAGCTTTCGTTACATATGATTACTCTTGATCTTACAAGAATTCTCGGCGGTGACAGCTGGAATACTGTTATCAAGGAATACTATGACAGCGCCGCAATTGCCGACCTTAACATTGACGAGGGAAGAGTATCGGCAGACTTTATTGAGTTTTTAGGCAGAATTATCTCACTTTTCCTCGACATACTTTTCGGTTGATAAACAAATAAAAAGGCAGCACACGGTGTGCTGCCTTTTTGGTTTATACGGTTATTTCTTCCTTCTCTGCCTTCATAAGCGCCTTCTTTTCCTTATACTTAAGGAAGAGATACAAGCCTATCATAACGGGGATGATGCCGCCGATGGCACAGATCATATCGGTCAGTGTATCAAAAAGGGAGTCAATACCGAAGCTGTCAAGACCCTTGTCGTAAATGCCAAGGTCCTCAAAGACGGTTTTGCTGAAGTTTTCACTGGGTCCGCCGTAAAGCTTTACAAAGAAGGGATCCTGCTTTACGGGATTGTTTTCGGGCATACGGTAGGCCATATTGCCTGACTCGGGCCAGAAATAGTCGATAATAAATTCATAAACCTCCCAGATTACTATCGCAAAGAAGGAGAAGCCTGTAGCATTGAGTGTTCTCAGAAGAGGAGAAACCTTGTCGCCCTTTCTCAGGAAGGGAGTTATAAGCTCGTTACCGATAAGAAGAGCAACACAGCCCATCATAACATGCAGGAATTTATCCCAGCTGGTAACCGTGTATGACCAGTTGAAGCCGTGGCTGAGGAAAGACGCAAAAACAATGATGAAGTTTATCCAACTCTGGCAACGGAAGGGTACCTTTGAAAAGATTCTCTTGGGGAAAAGAAGTATTCTCACAAGAGGTACTGCAAAGGTTGCAATGAGATTGAGCGTCATTATAAGTACGGTAACACTGCCGGGACCGTTAAGCTTATAGCGGTAAACGAGCATAACCGTCTGACCGATTCTGAGTACCCACCAGAAGATGTATTCGGGCAAGGTGACACCTTCACGCAGAGCCTTGATTTCACTCTTTATGAAGCCTGCAATACCACCGTAGCGAACTTTTTCGTCCTTGGGCACGGGAGCGATACCGTCCTTTTTATCCTTTGCTTTAAGGTAGAAGTAAAGGAAGATTATTGCCGGAATTGCACCGACGACGGCACAGAGCATATCGATAACAGTGTCAAACACCGCGGCAAAGCCTGTTTCAAAATTTGCACTCCTTCCGCCGAAAAGCATAAGTATAAACGGATCACGGTCAGGATCTAAATTGTATGCCATATTTATAGAGCCGGGCCAGTTATAGTCAACGATGAATTCGTAAACCTCCCAGGCGACGATTGAAAAAAAGGAAAAGCCCGTTGCAGTAAGTATTCTGAAGCCATTGGACACACGGTCCGTCTTTCTTATGAGAGGCTCAACAATTTCGTTTCCGATAAGAAGAAGAAAAAAGCCTGCCATAACGTGAAGAATTTTGTCCCAGCTCTGCACGGTGTGGTTGAAATCCAGACCGTGACTGAGGAAGGATGCGAAAACTATAAGCAGGTTGAGCCATGTCTGGCATCTGTAGGGGAGTCTGCCGAAAAAGCTTTTCGGGAAAAGGAGCACCCTGACAAGCACTACCGTGAAGGTTGCAAGCAGATTCAATGCCAGAAGAAGCACGTCGAGATTTGATGGGTCAACGGTGATGTGATAAATCAGTGCACCTGCCTGACAGATTCTCAGTATCCACCAGAATATGTATTCATATATTGTTATTTCGCTTTTGAGTGAGGTTATTTCTTTTTTGAAAAAGGTTTTAAGCTTATTCATTCTGAGCACCTTGCCTTTCATCGGGAATAATATCATAAAAGGCGGATTAATAGAAGTCTGGTTACAAAATTGTAATTTTGAGGCATAAAAAGAAAAATATGTCTGTCCGATTTTATTGTAAAAATCAAAGCTTTATGTTATAATAACTGCCAAAGGAATTTTCATCAACGGAGGACGAAATGAAAAAACGTAAGCTTGACGGTAAAACACTTAAATACTATGCACGTATGGCAGCCGAGGCATATATAAATGACCCTGTACATTCCTATGCCACCAAAAATGAGAAAATCAGGAAAAAATACATTTATCATTTTATGATGGAACGTCTTTCAACCTCAAACCGGGAGGATATTATCTATGAGGATGAGGAAAAAAGAGGCATCTGTGTGTGGAGAGATGCCCATAATGAATATGATGTATTTGATTTTCTTATGTGTCCTCATTGGGTGTTTCTCTGGTTCTATCTGCCGAACACAATAAAGACTCTAATGGCATACGGTCATCTTGATGTTAAGGTTTTTCCTGAAAACACAAAGATTATTTCTCCTGTTTTCACCGATGTGAACCATCAGGGTAGGGGTGTTGCAACAAAGCTTATTAAAAAGGGTATTGAAGACCTCACAGCTCAGGGCTATAAATTAGGTCTTGAGGCGCAGAATCCGGATAATGTGAAATTCTATGAGAAGCTTGGCTTCAGAACCATAAAATATGAATATTTCAAAAAAGAAAATATGCACAGCTATTACATGATGTATGATGCTGAAAATAAGGAGGACTAAAATGAATATTACAAAGGATATTTTTTACGTTGGAGTAAATGACAGAGAGATTGATCTTTTTGAAGGACAGTTTGTTGTTCCCGAGGGAATGGCATATAATTCATATGTTATAGCAGATGAAAAAACTGCGGTTACCGATACGGTTGACGCACGCTTTGCAGATGAATGGCTTAAGAATATCGGCGATGTTCTCGGGGATAAGGCACCCGACTATCTTATTATTCACCATATGGAGCCTGACCACAGCTCAAGCATAAAGATTTTCTGCGACAGATACCCTGAAGCCGTGCTTGTGGGGAATGGGAGAACATTTACTATGCTCAAGGCGTTTTTTGACGGAGCTGTTGCCAACCCCACAATGACTGTTGCTGACGGTGATGAGCTTTCATTGGGCAGTCACAAGCTTACCTTCGTTTTTGCTCCTATGGTTCATTGGCCTGAGGTTATGCTCAGCTTTGACAGCACGGATAAGGTGCTTTTCTCAGCTGATGCCTTCGGTAAATTCGGCGCACTTGATGCTGATGAGGACTGGGCCTGTGAGGCAAGAAGATATTATTTCGGCATCGTGGGTAAATACGGCGCTCAGGTGCAGGGTCTTCTCAAAAAAGCGGAAACACTTCCTATAGAAATTATCTGTCCTCTTCACGGACCGATTCTTACAGAAAATCTCAGCTATTACATCGGCCTTTACGATACCTGGTCAAGCTACGGTGTTGAAAGTGAAGGCATCTGCATTGCTTTCACATCGGTTTACGGCAACACAAAGGAGGCCGCAGAGCTTCTTAAGGAAAAGCTTCTCAGCAAGGGCTGCAAAAAGGTTGCCTTCAACGACCTTGCAAGAGAGGATATGGCTGAGTGCATAGAGGATGCCTTCCGCTACGGAACTCTTGTTCTCGGAACAACCACATATAACGGCGATATCTTCCCCTTTATGAAGCAGTTTATAGACGGCCTTACCGAAAGAGGCTACCGTAACAGAAAAATTGCTTTCATCGAAAACGGCTCTTGGGCACCTGTTGCCGCAAGAAAAATGAAAACGATGCTTGAAGGCAGCAAGGACATCACCTTCCTTGAAAATACTGTTACTGTAAGATCTGCTCTCAGTGACGACAGCAAAGCGGCAGTTGAAAGGCTTGCCGACGAGCTTATGGCATAAAAATAAGCCCCTGCATCTGCAGGGGCATTTTAAAAGGAGAAATTATGGTTATATATTTCAGCGGAACAGGCAACAGCAGACATTGCGCAGAAAGGATTGCCCGTGAAACAGGGGATGCTGTAATAAACAGTAACGAGCTTATCAAAAAAGGTGAAAAGGGGAGTTTTACATCGGAAAAGCCCTATGTTTTTTCCGCACCCACCTATGCATGGCAGATTCCTCACGTCTTTGATAAGTTCATAAGAAATTCAGACTTCAGCGGATGCAAAAAGGCATATTTTGTTATGACCTGCGGAGACGATATAGGCTGTGCGGCAAAGAAAAACCGTATGCTGTGCGAGAATATCGGTATGGAATATATGGGCACTGCAAGAATCAAGATGCCTGAAAATTACATAGCTATGTTTGATTCTCCCGATGAAGAAAGAGAAAAAGAAATAAACCGCGATGCTGAAAAGGTGCTGAGCTCAGTAATTACACAGATAAAAGAAGGTAAGGTCTTACAGGATGAAAAAGCAGGTGTTGCAGATAAGCTTAAAAGCGGCATAATAAATAAGACCTTTTATAAGCTTTTTGTGAAATCCAAGTCCTTTGAGGCTGACGGAAGATGTATTTCCTGCGGAAAATGTGAAAGGCTCTGCCCGATGAATGCCATCGTAATGAAGGACGGTAAGCCTCAATGGGGTGAGAGCTGTACCCACTGTATGGCCTGCATCAGCCATTGTCCTACACAGGCCATAGAATACGGCAGAAAGAGCGTTGGAAAAAGACGATACACCTTTAATGAGAATAACTGCTGAAAAAACGGCATAAAATCAGTTTGCTTATGTGAGGAAGCTATCAATTGCAAAAATAAAAAGCTACTCTTTTACCGCGAGGTAAGAGAGTAGCTTTTGTTTATCCGTATATGCCTACAGCTCTGCAGTTTTTCTGATGCTCAGAATAGGTTTCGGCATAGTAGTAATTCCAATCTTCATCGGTAACAAAGAAGAAGTAATTTGTTTCGGCAGGGTAGAGGGCAGCTCTTATAGCGTCGATGCCCGGGTTGCATATAGGTCCTGCGGGAAGACCCTTACACTTATAGGTGTTATAATGCTCGGCATAAACCGAGGTGTCGCCTTCAAGATAGACCGAGTCGGCAATGCAGTTGTTTACATAATGAATGGTAACATCGCACTGAAGCATGCCGTAGGAGGGGCTTGTCAGACGGTTATGGACAACAGATGAAACATAGGGCATTTCCTCAGGGTCACCTGCCTCCTCCTGAATGACCGATGCCAGAGCAAGGATTTCTCTTACTGTATATCCCAGCTCAGATGCACGCTGTCTGTATTCATCGGTTATTTTGTTTTCCATATTTGAAAGGAATCTTGACATAGCTCTTTCGGCGCTTTCGCCCTTATAGAAGTCATAGGTATCGGGGAAGACGAAGCCTTCAAGAAAATAGGCTACGTTTTCTGTTTCTTCAATGCCTTCAAGAAGACTGTATTCAAGAGAAGCCAGATATTCCTTATCCGTTGTAAGAGCCATAAAGTCGGCGGCGGGACAAACACCGTTTTCCTCAAGCTTTTCGGCAATCTGTATGAGGGTATAGCCCTCAGGGAAGGTCACACGGACGGTCGGGTCCTCGGTGGTAAGAGGTTCGGTGGTCTGTGCTGTTGCATCGGAATCAATATCCGGTGCAGGCTTTTTACCGCAGGCGGCAAGAGAAAGGACAAGAATCAGACTTAATATAATTGCCGTCAGTTTTTTCATTTTAACACATCCTTTGTTTTATACCTTGTTATTGTATCACAGTTTTTCTTAAAACTGAAGTAAAAAGGTTATATTTTTATAAATTTGTAAGAAAATAGATAATAAGGCCACGGATTTTCAAAAAAGACTTGAAAAATACAGAGAATTAGTATAAAATGGTGTGGTAAAAAAATAATCTTTTTTATTCGGAGGAATATAAAAATGGTATCAGCAGGCGATTTCAGAAACGGTGTAACATTTGAAATGGACGGCAACGTTCTTCAGATTGTTGAATTCCAGCACGTTAAGCCCGGTAAGGGTGCAGCCTTTGTTCGTGCAAAGGTAAGAAACGTTATCACAGGTTCAGTTATTGAACGTACCTTCAACCCCAGCGAAAAGTTCCCCACAGCTTACGTTGAAAGAAAGGATATGGAATATTCATACAGCGACGGCGGTCTTTACTACTTTATGGATCCCGAAACCTATGATCTTGTTCCCATCAATGAAAGCGAGCTTTCAGATAACTTCAAGTTTGTTAAGGAAAATATGATCTGTAAGGTTCTTTCCTACAAGGGTAACGTTTTCGGCGTAGAGCCTCCCACATTTGTTGACCTTGTTGTTACAAAGACCGATCCCGGCTTTGCAGGCAACACAGCAACAAACACTACAAAGCCCGCTACACTTGAAACAGGTGCAGAGGTTAAGGTTCCCCTTTTCATTGATGAGGGTGAAATGATTCAGATCGACACAAGAACAGGCGAATATCTCGGCCGTTCAAAGAGCGAATAATTCATTAACAGGAAAGGAGATACTACTATGTCAGTATCAGAGAAAGTTGCATATTTAAAGGGCCTTATGGAAGGTCTTGACATTGACGACGATAAGAAGGAAGGCAAAATGTTTGCCGCTATTATCGACGTTCTTGATGAAATTGCAGAAGAGCTCGACTACGTTGACGAGGATCTTGCAGAGCTTCAGGATTACATCGAAGAAATCGATGAGGATCTTGGCGATGTAGAAGAATTCGTATATGAGTGCTTCGACGATGAGGATTGCGATTGCTGCTGTGATGACGATTGCGATTGCTGCTGCGACGATGAGGACTGCATCGAGGTTACATGCCCCGCTTGCGAGGAAACAGTTTGCATCGGTCTTGACGAAATCGACGACAATGCAGAGGCAGAATGTCCCTGCTGCGGCGCAGTTCTTGAATTCGAAATCGAAGAAGAGGACGAAATCGAAGAATAATTTTGATTATCATATGCAGTTCCCTGCCTTGATGCGGGGAGCTGCATCTTTTTAGGAAGGAAAAACAGTTATGAAAAGAATATTTGCAGCAGTATTGGCGTTGGTTCTTATGATGGGATGCTTTTCAGTAGCGGTTTTTGCCGGCGAAGAGGATAAAACCTTGCAGTTTGGCGAGGACGGTAAGTTTACGGTGCTTCATCTTACCGATATACAGGATACATATGCCTTTAATGAAAAAACACGTAATTATATCAATACTATAATTTCCATGACAAATCCGGATCTGATTGTTCTCGGCGGAGATAATATTGCAGGCTTCGGTGCAGGCCTTAAGAGCGGAGCAGAAACTGCCATTGATGCCTTTATGAGCATTTTTGAGCAGCGTAATATCAAGGTTGCCGCAGTTTTCGGCAATCATGACGACGAAGGTCAGGCAACAAAGCAGGATATGATGGCAATGTATGAAAAGTACGATTGCTTTGTGGGCTGCACAGGCTTTACTGACGGCGAAAGAGTGGGCAACTACAATCTTCCCATCTTTTCAAGCGACGGCAGCCGTACCGCCTTCAATCTCTGGCTTGTTGACTCGGGTACATATAAGGATCTTGACAAGGATGAGGGCTATGCTGCAGTAAACAAGGCTACTCTCGACTGGTACAAGGAGACAAGTGTTGCTCTTGAAGAGGAAAACGGCAGTAAGGTCCCCTCAATTATGTTCCAGCATATAATCGTTCCCGAAATATATGATGCACTCGTAGAGGTTGATGCTTCCGTTGAGGGTGCAGTCTGCTATCAGCCTACAGATGATGCGGAAAAGAAGTATTATATCCTTCCCGAGGGTGCAAAGGGTCAGCTTCTTGAGTTTCCCTGTCCTCCTCTTTATAACGAGGGTCAGTTCGAGACTGTTAAGGAAAGAGGCGACGTGCTTGCTATCGTTACCGGTCACGACCACACCAACACCTTTGACGTGGAGCATGAAGGCATCAGACTTATCAACTCTCCCTGCGTCGGATATGCTTCCTATCATAACGAAGAAAACATCGGCGCAAGAGTATTTGTTCTTGATGAAAACGATGCTGAGAATTTTGAAACCTACCTTATAAATCCGGAGGATGCAAAGAATTTCACCGAAAATGAAATCAGTGCTGTGTGCGACTGCGACTGTCATAAGGATGGCTTTATGGGCTTCCTTTACAGAATCAAGCGCATTTTCTGGATGATTTTCAGAATAAACAGAGTATGTGGCTGCGGAGGAACGCACTATTAATATGATAATCAGAAAGGCAATAGCTGAAGATATACCGGGTCTTCTTGAAATTTATAACTATGAGGTTGAAAACGGCATAGCAACACTCGATATTGATAAAAAGACCCTTCCCGAATGGGAAAAATGGTATAATGAACATAACATAGACAATCATCCGCTGATAGTGTGTGAAGTAAAGGGTGAAATTGCAGGCTATGCAACCCTTTCATCCTACAGACAGAAGCAGGCATATTCTTCTACGGTTGAGCTTTCGGTCTATGTTTCGCCGAATCACAGAAGAATGGGTGTCGGCACTGCTCTTATGGAAGAAATTCTCCGTATGGCAAAAGAGGATGAAAGCATACATACGGTGGTTTCCGTAATCACAAGCGGCAACGAAGCATCGGTAAAGCTTCACGCAAAATTCGGCTTTACCTTCAGCGGTATCATCAGAGAAGTAGGTGTTAAGTTCGGAAAATATGTAGATATAGAGAATTATAGCCTTATTGTGTAAGTTTTTTTCCCTGAAACTATTGCAAATTCAGTAAGGCTGTGCTATAATACCGATAATCCGTAATGCAATTCCGAGTGGGCTCAGACGAGTCCGCTCTTCTTTGTTGCTTTTTTCGGTTTTACAATTGAATATTATTAAAAGGAGTGATTATTATGGCAAAAGGCGGAAACACCGTCAGAACCGTCTGGGAAATCGTTGAGCCCATCGCAAATGAGCTTGGCCTCAGCATCTGGGATGTACGCTTTCTTAAGGAGGGTGCAAGCTGGTATCTGCGCATCTTTATCGACAAAGAGGGCGGCGTATGCATTGACGACTGTGTAGACCTTACCCATGCAATCAACGGACCTCTTGACGAGGCAGATCCGATCGAACAGGCATATTTTCTTGAGGTTTCCTCCCCGGGAGTTGAAAGAGACCTTGTAAGAGATGAGCATTTTGCAGCCTTTATCGGCGCAGACATCAAGGTTAAGCTTGTAAGACCTGTTGACGGTAAAAGAGAATTTTTCGGTATTCTGGAATCTTTTGAAGACGGCAGCGTGACAATGAAGCTTGAAAATGAAGAGAGCTTCACCTTCAATAAAAAAGAAGCGTCCTGGATAAAGCTGGACGACTTTGATATGTAAATTACAGGAAAGGATTGAATATAAAAAATGAACAAAGAATTTTTTGAAGCAATTAAATTGCTCGAGGAAGAAAAAGGTATCTCATCAGAGTATATGTATGAAAAAATCACAGCAGCTATTATTTCCGCAACAAGAAACAGCTACGGCAACAGAGATAACGTTGTTTGTGAAATCGATCCCGAAAAGCAGACAATGAATGTCTATGTAAGAATCGCAGTTGTTGAAGAGGTTGAAGAGCCTCTTGCAGAAATGACACTTGAGGAAGCAAGAAACTACGATGCAAACGCTCAGATCGGCGGCTTTGTTGAAATTACACTTGAGCCCAAGAAGTTCGGCAGAATCGTTGCTCAGACCGCAAAGAGTGTTATCCGTCAGGGTATCAGAGAAGCTGAAAGAGAGCTTGCATCTAAGGAGTTCCAGAACAGACATCAGGAGGTTGTTACTGCAACAGTTAACCTTGTTTATCCCGAAACAGGCGATGCTTCTATCGAAATCGGCAGAGCAAATGCAATTCTTCCCAAGGCAGACCAGATTCCCGGAGAAACACTTGTTCCCGGTCAGCTTATCAAGGTTTATGTTGCTTCAATCAAGGAAGAAAACGGCACAAGCTATGCAAATATTTCAAGAAGACATCCCGGCCTTGTAAAGAGACTTTTCGAAACAGAGGTTCCCGAAATCTACGACGGTGTTGTTGAGATTGTATCTGTATCAAGAGAAGCAGGCTCAAGAACAAAGATTGCCGTTAACAGCCGTGATGAAAATGTTGATGCAGTAGGTGCATGCATCGGTCCCAGAGGACAGAGAGTAAGCAATGTTGTTGAAATTCTCTGCGGTGAAAAGATTGATATCGTACGCTACAGCGAAGAGCCTGAAAAGTATATTGCAGCTGCACTTGCTCCTGCAGAGGTGCTTTCAGTTATGGTTGACGAAAACGGCGCAAAGGCCTGCAGAGTAATCGTTCCCGACAGTCAGCTTTCACTTGCTATCGGTAACAAGGGTCAGAACGTTCGCCTTGCAGCAAAGCTTACGGGCTGGAAGATAGACATCAAGCCCTTAAGTCAGGCAAACATCTAAAAGAAGGGTGATAGTATGACACCTAAAAAAATCCCTATGAGAAAATGCCTCGGTTGCGGAGAAATGTTACCGCAAAGGGAGCTTGTAAGGGTAGTTAAAACAAAGATCAAAGCCGAAAACGAGGGCGAAGAGGAAAGCTTCACAGTAAGCCTTGATCTTGTGGGCAAAAAGGCAGGCAGAGGTGCTTATATCTGCAAAAAAAGCGAATGCTTCAGAATTGCACGTAAGGCAAGACGCTTTGAAAAGGCACTGAGCTGTCAGATTCCCGAGGAGATATTTGATCAGATGGAAGGGGAGCTGAAGGAAAATGAATGATAAGTTTCTTTCACTTCTCGGTATGGCAAGACGGGCAGGCAAGCTCAGCCTCGGTCACGATGCGGCAACGGCTGCCATTGTCAGAAACAGCGCAAAGCTGTGCGTGATTTCATCTGAAGGTTCCGACAGACTCAAAAGAGAAATGGAGCACTCCTGCAGCTACGAAGGAAAAAACATACCCTTACTTATCACAGACTATACAATAACAGAGCTTTCAGCGGCAATCGGCTCAAAGGCAGCGGTGCTTACCGTTGATGATGAAGGCTTTGCCTCAGCTCTGAACGACAGATACACTGACAGAAAGGAATGAATACTTTATGCCAAGAGAAAAATATAAAATTCACGAGCTTGCCAAGGATTTCGGCATGAACAGCAAGGATATCATTGAGATTCTTGCAAAGCTTGATGATGAACCCAGAAAGCATACAACTGTTCTTGATGACAGACAGCTCGATTTTGTTTTTGAAACAGTAACACAGCAGAACCAGGTAGAATCCTTTGATGCATATTTTGCTGCAGGCGCAGCAAAAGCAGAAGCAAAGAAGGAAGAAAAAGCTCCTGCTTCAGAGGAAAAGAAGGAAGAAAAGGCTCCTGTAGAGAAGAAGGAAGCTGAAAAGCCTATTAAAACAGAAGCTAAGCCTCAGAAGAGTGCTCCCGAAAAGAAGGAAGCTCCCAAGGCTGAAAAGAAGCCTCAGCCTGTTCAGCAGCAGAGACCTCAGCAGCCCAAGAAGGAAAAGAACGACGGTCCTCTTCAGGCAAGAACAAAGGGCGAAAAGAGAACTGTTGACACAAGAAGCAACAACGTTGACCTTGAAAAGTATAACGAAAAGTATGACGAAATGGCTTCTCAGGGCGGCAGACGCGACCACGAAATGGGCGCAGGTAAGCAGAAGCTCAAGCAGAAGAGCCAGCAATATAACAAAAAGGGCGGTAAGAACGCAAAGAGAGAAACAGAGGCGGAAAGACTCAAGAGAATCGCCGCCGAAAGAGCAAAGAAGACCCTTGTTGTTAAAATTCCCGACGAAATTACCGTCGGTGACCTTGCATCGCTTCTCAGAAGAACAGCAGCCGAGGTTATTAAGGAAATGTTCAAGCTCGGAACAATGGCAACCGTTAACCAGACAATCGACTTTGACACTGCGGAAATCGTAGCAACAGAGCTTGGTGCAAAGGTTGAAAAAGAGGTTGTTGTTTCAATCGAAGAAAGAATCATCGACGACCATGAGGATACAGCAGACGACCTTCTTCCCAGAGATCCGGTTGTTGTAGTTATGGGTCACGTTGACCACGGTAAAACATCAATCCTTGACGCTATCCGTAACGCTTCCGTTACTGCAACAGAGGCAGGCGGTATCACTCAGCACATCGGTGCTTACAGAGTTGACCTCGACGGTCAGATGATCACCTTCCTTGACACACCGGGTCACGCCGCTTTCACATCAATGAGAGCAAGAGGCGCAATGGCAACCGATATTGCAGTTCTTGTTGTTGCTGCTGATGACGGTATTATGCCCCAGACCATCGAAGCTATCAACCACGCTAAGGCTGCAGAGGTTCAGATTATTGTTGCAATCAACAAGATGGATAAGGAAGGCGCAAACCCCGACAGAATTATGCAGCAGCTTACAGAATACAGCCTTGTACCCGAGGAGTGGGGCGGCGACACTATCTGTGTACCCGTTTCCGCAAAGACACATATGGGTATCGACAACCTTCTTGAATCAATCCTTCTCGTTGCCGAAATGGCAGAGCTCAAGGCTAACCCCAACAGAGCTGCAAAGGGTGTTGTTATCGAAGCAAAGCTTGATAAGGGACGCGGTCCTGTTGCAACACTTCTTGTTCAGAACGGTACTCTTAATTCAGGCGACATCGTTGTTGCGGGTCAGTCAGTTGGCCGTGTAAGAGTTATGAGTAACGAAAGAGGACAGAGAATCAAGAGTGCAGGTCCCTCAGTGCCCGTTGAAATCACAGGTCTTGACACAACTCCCAACGCAGGCGATACCTTTGATGTTGCTTCTGACGAAAAGCTTGCAAGAGAGCTTGTTGAAAAGAAGAAGCACGATGCAAAGCAGGCTGAATGGGGCGCAATGCAGAAGGTTACTCTTGACACTCTCTTCTCATCACTTAAGGAAGGCGAGATGAAGGAGCTTAACATCATTGTCAAGGCTGACGTTCAGGGCTCTGTTGAAGCTGTTAAGCAGAATCTTGAAAAGCTTTCCAACGAGGAAGTAAGAGTTAAGGTTATCCACGGCGGTGTTGGTGCTGTTAACGAATCAGACGTTCAGCTCGCATCTGTTTCAAATGCAATTATTGTCGGCTTTAACGTTCGTCCCGATTCAAATGCACAGTCACTTGCTGAACGCGACAGCGTTGAAATGAGAATGTACAGAATTATTTACGACTGCATCGAAGATGTTGAAGCAGCTATGAAGGGTATGCTCGCACCCAAGACAAGAGAGGTTGAGCTCGGTAAGATTGAAGTACGTAATGTAATGAATCTTTCATCCGTAGGTAAGATCGCAGGCTCATACGTTCTCGAGGGTAAGGTTACAAGAAGCGCACTCATCCGTGTTGTACGTGACGGTATTGTTGTAGCTGAGGATGCTATTTCATCACTCCGCCGCTTCAAGGATGATGTTAAGGAAGTACAGACCGGCTTCGAATGCGGTATCGGTCTTGAAAAGTTCAACGACATCAAGGAAGGCGACATTTTCGAATGCTTCATGATTGAAGAATACCGTGATTGATATAATAAATGCTTCTGACTTTATGTAAGTGTAACAGTAGTCAGTAGTCAGTAGTCAGTAGTCAGGAAAATCCTACTCACTGACTGCTGAAAAAAGCAAATTACATTTCAGAAAGGCTATATATAAATGGCAGGATTCAGAATTAACCGTGTGTCGGAGGATATCCGACGGGAAATAATATCCATCATCAGGGAGCTTAAAGACCCGAGAGTGATGGGAAAAATGCTTACGGTGGTCCGTGTTGAGGTAAGCTCCGATGCTTCCTTTGCAAAGGTTTATGTCAGCGATATAAAGGGCATTGAATCTGCAAGGGAGGCAGTAAAGGGCCTGACCTCAGCAACGGGATATATCAGACGTGAGGTCGGCAGCAATCTTCATCTGAGAAAAACTCCCGAGCTTAAATTTATTGCCGACGATTCCATTGAGCAGGGCTTTTCCATGTTTAAAAAGCTGGAAGAAAACAGAGGTGAGTAAGATGATAATTGACTGTAAAAAAGCGGCACAAGAGCTGAAAAGAGCAGACAATATACTCATTCTTACCCACGCAAACCCTGACGGGGATACCTTAGGCAGCGGCTTTGCTCTTCTCAGAGCCCTTTTAAAGGCAGGAAAAAGAGCGAGGCTTATAAATAATGACAGCATAAACAAAAAATTCGATTACCTTTACGAGGGAATCGGTACTGATGATTTTGAGCAGGACTATATTGTTTCTGTTGATGTGGCTGAGAAGAAGCTTCTCGGTGATGGCGTAAGAGAAAGATACGGCGATTCGGTTGACCTTTCAATAGATCATCACGGCACAAGCCGTCTTTTTGCAAAAATGACCTACAGTGAGCCTTCTTCTGCATCGGCATGCGAAATGATATACCTTGTTATAAAGGAAATGGGCATAGAGGTTGATGAAAAAATCGCTTCCTGCCTTTATACCGGCTGTTCAACGGATACGGGCTGCTTCAGATATTCCAATGTTACACCCCGTACCCACCGCATTGCGGCTGAGCTTATTGAGCTTGGCGCGGCACACAGTATGATAAATGTCCGTATGTTTGAAACCAAGACGATGAACAACATCCGCCTTGAAAGGATGTGCCTTGATTCACTCAGAAGCTATGCTGACGGAAAAATTGCACTTATTGCTGTTACAAAGGCAATGCTTGAGGAGTGTAAAACAGATAAAAGCGCCCTTGATGCAATCAAGCCTATTACAAGGCAGATTGAGGGTGTGCAGATCGGTCTTACCGTCAAGGAAGAGGATAACGGTGCAATCGGTGTTTCGGTACGTACCGACGAAAACTACGATGCGGCAAAAATCTGCGCACATTTCGGCGGCGGCGGACATATGAGAGCCGCAGGCTGTGAGTTCAGAGGCAAAACTGTTGAAGAGGTAAGCGGCACAGTTGTTGACTATATCATCAACGAAGTTATTAAGTAGTAGGAAAGAACTTTATATTAAACTTGCGGAAATGTGTTTAGCGGGGCGGGTAATACGCAGCCTCTGCTGAGCTTTTTTCCGAGATTGCGCATTGCGCATTGCGAATTGCGAATTGTGGAAAGGGTGAGAGTGTGACAGGTTTTGTATATCTTGATAAAGGCGAAGGGATGACCTCCTTTTTTGCTGCTTCAAGGCTCAGAAGAATATTCGGTATGAAAAAAATCGGTCACACAGGCACTCTTGATCCTATGGCAACGGGTGTTCTTCCTGTTGCACTTGGCGGTGCAACGAGGTTTATTGAGCTTATCCCGAGCCATGATAAAGCCTACAGAGCCACATTCAGACCGGGTATCACAACGGACACCCTTGATATTACCGGTGAGGTTTTATCCGAAAGTCCGGTACAGGCAAAAAAATCTGATGTGGAAGCGGCTCTTGACAGCTTCCGCGGTGAAATAAAGCAGCTTCCGCCAATGTATTCCGCCATAAAAAAGGACGGTGTACGCCTTTATACTCTTGCACGTCAGGGAATAGAGGTTGAAAGGGAAGAAAGAGCTGTTAATATTTACCGTCTGGAGTTGGTGAAGGCTGACGAAGAAAAGGCGGAGTATGAAATCGAGGTTGAATGCTCAAGCGGTACCTACATCCGCTCACTTATATCTGATATAGGTGAAAAATTAGGCTGCGGAGCAGTAATGACGGCACTAAGACGTACCAAGGCAAACGGCATCGATGAGAAGGACTGCTACACTCTTGAAGAACTTGAAAAGCTAAAGGCAGAGGGAAATCTTGAAAAAGCAGTATCTTCAGTTGATTCGCTTATAAAATATGATGCGATAAAGGTAACGGCAGCTCAGGCAAAACGCTTTTCCAACGGCGGAAGCCTTGACTGTAACCGTTTCGGCGGAAAAAAGACACCGGGTCTTCATTGCGTATACTCGCCCGAAGGTCAGTTTCTCGGAGTTGGCAGAATTGACGGTGAGAGCAGTGAAATGACCGTTGAAAGGGTATATGTAGAAATTTAACGAAAGGGGGAAGGGTTATGTCAGAAGCTGACGAAATCTTCAGAGAAAAGGGCTCAGCGGTAGCTCTCGGATATTTTGACGGCATACATAAGGGTCATCAGGTCGTTCTGGGTAAGGCTCTGCAGTATGCAAAAGAGCATAACCTTGTACCCGTGGTTCTTCTTTTTGATATTCACCCGAGAAAGCTTATTTCGGGTGCTGTTCCTCCTATGCTTATGAGTGAGGAAAAAAAGCGGGAAAGACTTATTAAAATGGGCTTTACCGTTGTGGATTTTGATTTCAGACGAAGTATGAACTTCACTCCCGAGGAGTTTTCCGAAAGGGTGCTGATTGAAAAGCTTAATGTGAAGGCAGTTTCCTGCGGCTATGACTACCGTTACGGTAAGGGCGGCAAGGGCAATGCACAGACCTTAAGGGAATATCTTGAACCCAGAGGCATAAGGGTGTTTTCTCAGGATGCTGTATTTCTTGGTGAGGATGTTATAAGCTCAACAAAAATAAGAGAGCTTATTATGTCGGGAGGAATTGAAAAAGCAAACACTCTTCTCGGTGACTTTTTCAGCTATGATCTTGTGGTAAAAAGGGGTGACGGGGTAGGTCATACTCTTGGCTTTCCTACGATAAATCAGTTTTTTCCCAAGGATTTCGTAGTGCCCTGCTTCGGTGTATATGCATCGAGAGTAAAGCTTGGTGACAGGTATTATCCTGCTGTTACAAATGTGGGTATAAGACCTACTGTTGCAACGGACTCAATGAGAAGTGAGACCTGCATCATCGGCTTTTCGGGAAACCTTTACGGAAAAAGCGTTGAGGTAAGCCTTTTGAAATACATCAGGGGCGAGGTTAAATTCCCGAATCTTGATGAACTGAAAAAGCAGGTTGAAAAGGATAAAATGACTGCGGTTAAAATATACAGTGAGGTTATTAATAATGGCTAAATTAGATGTTAAAGCAATATTTTTTGATTTTGACGATACCCTTCAGAGCAGAAAGGGTGCTTACAGACTTTACTGTGAGCAGTTTTTAAAAAAGTATTTTCCCAATATTGACGAGGAAGAAACTCTCAGAAAGCTCGATGAAATGGAAGAGCATGTTGACGGCGGATATAAGGACAGAGAGGTCTATTTCCCTGAAATGATTGAGCTCTGGCAATGGGAAAACCATCCTCCTCTTCAGGAGCTTTACGATTCCTTCAACTATGATTTCGGAAAGCACATTGTTATGCTTGACGGTGCTCTTGATGTGCTTAATGAGATAAAGAAAAGAGGATATATCTTAGGCTGTATCACAAACGGCGTTTCCTCACTTCAGAACATTAAACTCGATACAGCAGGCATCAGAGATATGTTTGATGTTGTTGTGGTATCCGGCGATATAGGCATCTACAAGCCTGCAAGAGGCATTTTTGATGAAGCCTGCAAGAGAGCCGGAGTGAAGAATGAAGAAGCTCTTTTCGTGGGAGATCATCCCGTAAACGATATTGAAGGCGCACTCGGAGCAGATATGAAGGCAATACGTATGAATTACGGTGATTTCAAGGGCAAGGGCCTCGGAAATCCCGGCGTAAGTGCAGAAATTGAAAAAATCACAGACCTTCTTATGTATATATAATCAAAAAATATCACCTTACTGAATAAGATACAGTGAGGTGATTTTTTTATGAACTGCTGTGTTACCGATATGAGAAGCAAGGAAGTTATAAACTCCAAAAGCGGATGCCGTCTCGGGCAGGTATGCGATGTGGAAATTGACACCTGTACCGGATGTATTGTTTCACTTATAATATGGGGCAGACCCAGATGCTTCGGCATTCTCGGAAGGGAAGAGGATATTAAAATCCAATGGAATGACATAGAGGTAATCGGTGACGATACCATTCTTGTCTGTGCTGATGTGAAGGATAATTCCCACAAAAATAAAAGAGGTGTGTTTGACGGTATATTCAGATTCTGAAAAAGATACGGCACCCTTTGCCTGAAAGAGTGCCGTATAATTTTTTGTTTATTATTTCTGGAAGTAGGCGGAAGGTCTTTTGATAACAATCTTTCTTCTGTGCTTCTTCTGTACATGAATGGGAGTTTTGATAAGCATATTTGCAAGAATTGTCCAGAAGATGATAAGAAGGAACATTCCGAAAAGAGCGAAGAAGCCTGCTGAAAGAATTGCAGTATCAACAACAACGAGGCTGTCAATAAGCTCCTGAATTGAGGGAGTTTCAAGAAGGGTTTTGATAGTTTCGTTTTCAAAGAAGCTGCCGATAAGCTTGCCTAATGAAACGCCGCCTTCGGTGATTGTATCAAAAGCGATTCTTGAGGAAACGATTGAAACGAAGAGGAACACAAGACCTGTGCAGCTGAGAATAACAGTTGTCTTTCTCTTGCCGAGAGCAGAAATAACTGCAACTGCAAGAAGAACAACAAGAGCAAGAACAAGGAACACAAGGAACACGGTAAGCTCTGTTTTGATAGGCTCAATAACAGCCATGAATGCTGCTGAGTTTGTGTCGGTGCCGCCTGAGAAGAAGAACATATCGAGAAGCTCATAAACCGAATATTCGAAATCAAAGGAGAAATCCTTTGCAAAGGCCTGAACAAGACCGAGAATAGTGTTCATATTGTCGGATGAGCCGCTGATGTGGAAATAGAACATTTTAAGAAACAGTCCCAGGGCAATTGAGCCAAGGGCTATTATCGGGGTGATAATACGGTAAACAATTTTCATTTTTATTTCTCCTTTATTTCCATGAAGAGTTGAGTGCAACTGTTCTGTTGAACACTAGCTTTTCATCGGTTGTTGTGGTGTCTACGCAGAAGTAACCCTGACGCATAAACTGGAAGGTGTCGCCGACCTTAAGAGTGCCGACGCCGTCTTCAAGCTTACAGCCCTCGAGAATCTGAAGTGAATCGGGGTTAAGGTTGTCCTTGAAGGAGCCTGTGGATTCATCTGAAGGGTTAGGACTGACAAAAAGTCTGTCGTAAAGTCTTGCTTCAAAGTCGATGCAGTTCTTTGCACTTACCCAATGAAGAGTACCCTTGACCTTTCTTCCGTCGGGGGAGTTGCCGCCCTTGCTTTCAGGGTCATATGTGCAGTGTACTGCGGTAACCTCGCCCTTTTCGTCGGTGTCATAGCCCACACACTTAACGAAGTATGCACCTCTGAGACGTACCTCGTTGCCGGGGAAGAGCCTGAAGTACTTCTTGGGAGGCTCAATCATAAAGTCCTCTTTTTCAACGTAGATTTCCTTTGAGAAGCGGGTTACTCTTGTACCCATCTCAGGCTTATCCTGATTTACGGGAAGCTCAAGCTCTTCAACTAAATCCTCGGGATAGTTATCGATGATAACCTTGAGGGGGCGAAGAACCGCCATACAGCGGGGAGCGTTTTCGTTGAGGTTGTCTCTTACGCAGGCCTCTAAAAGACCGAAGTCAACAACACTGTAAGCCTTTGAAACGCCTACTCTGTTTATGAAATCACGGATTGCCGCTGCAGGATAGCCTCTTCTTCTCATACCGCTGATGGTGACCATTCTCGGGTCATTCCAGCCGTCAACGATGTTTTCCGTTACAAGCTGTAAGCACTTACGCTTACTTGTAAGGCAGTAGTTGAGGTTAAGTCTTGCAAACTCAATTTGACGTGAGGGGGTCTCAAAACCGAGCTCACGAAGGAACCAGTCATAAAGAGGTCTGTGGTTTTCAAATTCAAGTGAGCAAAGGGAGTGGGTTACACCCTCTCTTGTGTCTGAAATGGGATGTGCAAAGTCATACATGGGATACACGCACCATTTGTCACCGGTCTGATGGTGGCTTACGTGAGCGATACGGTAGATAACCGGGTCACGCATATTGATGTTGGGTGCCGCCATATCAATCTTTGCTCTGAGCACTCTTGCACCGTCGGGAAATTCACCGTCAGTCATACGCTTGAAAAGATCAAGGTTTTCCTCGATGCTTCTTTCGCGGTAGGGGCTGTTTTTGCCCGGCTCTGTGAGAGTACCTCTGTATTCTCTGATTTCATCAGCAGTAAGGTCGCATACATAAGCCTTGCCCATTTTGATGAGCTTTATTGCGCATTCGTAAATGAAATCAAAGTAGCTTGAAGCATAAAGCACTTTATCCCATTTGTAGCCCAGCCATTCGATGTCCTCTTTAATGGCGTCAACGTATTCGACATCCTCCTTTGAGGGGTTGGTGTCATCGAGACGCAGGTTACATGTGCCGCCGTACTTTTCTGCGGTTGAGAAGTCAATCTGTATTGCCTTGGCGTGACCTATATGAAGGTATCCGTTAGGCTCGGGAGGGAAACGTGTCTGCACGTGGGTATAAACACCCTTTTCCAGGTCTTCGTCAATGAAGTCGTGGATAAAATTGGAAACTTTAGTGATTTCTTCCATTTGAACCTTCCTTTCACATATTGGAAATTGCATCGCTGAGTCTTTCCTTTACCTTGTCCTCGCCTAAAAGACTCATAATAGCGTAAAGGTCGGGAGTATTTTTTCTGCCTGTTACGGCAAGTCTGATTACTGTTGAAACATCACCGACGTGACCCTTGAAGGCGTCGGGATTTTTCTTATACTCCTTAACGTTGGGAGTATAGCCGAGAGGCTCACAAAGTGCCTTGATGCGGTCAAACCACTGCTGCTTATCGTCTGCAATGTTGAATGTGTTTATATAAGCCTCAAGGATTTCCTTTGCCATATCCTTGGTGATATTCTCGGGTAATTCATAATTCTTCTCGTAAAGCTCATCGAAGAAGTAGCTTACGTAGTCCTTGATTTCGCTGAAGGCGGCAATATCCTTTCTGGGCTTCGGTGTATCACGGTCAATGTTGAGAATGCTTACGGAGTACTCCTCGTCTCTTGAGATAAGAGCGAAGAAGTCCTTATCGTACTGCTCTGCCCACTGACAGGTATAATCGTAAACCTGCTTTGCGCTCATAAGAGAAATAACGTTTTTGCTCACGTCATTGAATTTTGTCATATCAAACAGTGCGCCGCTGACGCTCATCTTTTTAAGGTTGAAGGGGAAAGCATCCTGACTTTCTCTCGGGTTAGCCTTACGCCAGTCCTCGAAGTTTGAGTTTGCGAGGGTGAGGATGTATTCGTTTACGCTTTCCTTCGGGTAGCCCTTTTCGATGTAATAGGTAACGGCTGCCTCCGGGTCCTTACGCTTGCTGAGCTTACGCTTGTTTCCGTCCTCCTCCTTCATAATGGGAGCAACGTGAGCAAACTTTGGAGCCTTGAAGCCGAGCACTCTGAAAAGCTGAAGATGTATGGGACAGCTTGAAATCCACTCGTCGCCGCGTACAACGTGGGTGGTACGCATAAGGTGGTCATCAACTGCGTGGGCGAAATGATATGTAGGAATACCGTCACTCTTGAGAAGAACAACATCCTGCACATTTTCGGGCATTTCTATTTTACCCTTGATCATATCGTCAAAGAAGCACTTCTTAGTGAGATCACCGGGGGACTTGAGACGAAGTGTCCAGGGCTTACCCTCTTTGACGTTTGCTTCGATTTCCTCGTATGTGAGCTTACGGCATTTTGCGTACTCGCCCCAGTAGCCCTTGACAGGATCGTTTTCCTGTGCGGCTCTGATTTCGTCAAGCTCCTCTGCAGAGCAGAAGCAGGGATAAGCTAAATCCTGCTCAACAAGTCTTTTTGCAAACACGTGATAGATTTCTTTTCTCTGACTCTGATAGTAGGGACCGTAGTCGCCCTTTTCAACATCTTCACCGACTACACCCTCATCGGCAACAACACCGAAGGCCTCAAGTCCGCCGAGCATAACCTCAACTGCACCCTCAACCTTTCTTTTCTGGTCGGTGTCCTCAACACGTACGAAGAAAATACCGTCGGTAACCTTTGCTGTTCTATATGCAACTGTGCCGGTGAATAAATTTCCGAAATGTAAGAAGCCTGTGGGGGAGGGGGCAAGTCTTGTTACACGGGCACCCTCCTTGAGCAGTCTTTCGGGATATCTTTTTTCCATATCCTCGGGCTTAAGTGTCACATCGGGGAAAAGAAGTCCGGCAAGCTTTAAAACGTCACTCAAAATTAACCCTCCTTGAAAGTTATGATAATTCATACTATTATCTCAAATTTCAGCGAAAATATCAATAGATAATGGGGATTTTTTTGTTTAAATTTTAAATAATATGACGGAGAATATGTGAAGCCTTGCAGTAAGGGTTGGGAGAATGCTCTGCAGGTAACGGGACAGGGCAAAGAAGGCAGCAAAAAAGGACAGCATCAGCTGTCCTTACAGTATATTCGGCTTAAAAATATATACTCTCGAAATCGTACATGTCCCTTGTGGCTTCTTCACGTGTGTGTATCGTAATAAGTGTGCTTGCAACCTTTGCCTGAGGTGTCACGTGATAATAGGTACCGTTATAATAGCAGCACTGAACCGTTGAAGGATGGTTGTGACCCATTGAAAGAAGACCTACACAGCCGCTTTCATTGAACACATCGTCAAGGGGCTGATTTTTCGGTATGTTATACTGCTCCATTCGGATACCGAGCCTCGGATAAAGAGGCTTATAAGCTTCACCGTCCTTTGCGGCACGGAAAAAGTCAGGAGTGTTTTCGTGAAGGAATACGCTTATGTAAATGTCTTCGTTTTCAGCCTTCTTTTCTGCGATTTCTTCTTCGCACCAGCTTACCTGATCCTCGTGAACATATCCGTAAATGTGGTCGGGGTCGTCATTGTCATAATCCATAGTGTCAAGGAAAAGCAGAGAATGTGTGAACTCGTCGCCGTCACAAATATCAATGCTGTACTGACATCCGCCGGAAATTTCGGGAACGTCTGCAACAAGGCAGTGCTCGTACTGAGAAAGGTAAGCAACAACATCCTCCGAGGAGCCGTAATTCTGTCCGTCATTGTTACCGGGAACATAAGACCAGTACTGCTCAGCTTCTTCAAATATCTCAGCAACGGAGCGAAGCACATAAGCCTTGTTGAAATCACCCTCGTTGCCGTCGTCAACCATATCGCCGCTGATTACAACAAGGTCAGGGTCGTATTTTTCGGTAAGCTCACCGATTTTTTGCATAACAAGTATGTCAGAAAAGGTTATACCTGTTGTAAAATGAGTGTCGCTGAACTGCAATACAGTGAAGTCACCATTTTCGTCGGTGTAAAGGTTAGGAAGCTCCTTTTGCACGTTGACTGTCTGGGCAAAGCCGCTTATGTCACCCTTTGTCGCAAGCTCTTCTGAAAGAGCACCGCCCGAAAAAACAGCGGTAAGTGCTGTGATAAAGGCTATAAAAGCACGAATAAAGCTAAGCATAAAATCATCCTTTCTTTTTGACATTTAATGAATGTCATATTTACATAGATTATAACATATAATTTTTCTGTTGACAAGCACTAAATGTCAAAAAGGAGAAAAAATATGTTCATTAACAAAACCGGCGACGGGCTTAACAACGTCTGCGGAAGAAATATAGCAATGCTCAGAAGCAATCTTAAGCTTTCGCAACGAGAGCTTGCCGACCGTATGCAGTTAGTCGGTATAGATATTGACAAAAACGCCATACAGCGAATCGAGTGCGGAAAAAGATTTGTTACAGACATTGAAATCATAGCATTTGCAAAAATCTTTTCCGTTGACTATACAGAGCTTCTCGGCAAGAGGGAATAAAACCGAAACAAAAAACGCCGTACTCAGTACGGCGCTTTTCTCTTCATACATATTTCTCTTTTTAAAAGCAACGAATTGCTGTAAGTTCTTTGTTTCAACGCTGACTATTCTACCATTTTGAGGCAACGAAATCAATATCAAAACTCACCAAACAAAAATGGAATAATTTGGTAGTATTTTCGGTTAAGAGAGTAACAATGCACAACAAAAAAGAGGTTTATTGTTGATTGTATACAAAACAGCGGTTTTTGCTTTATAAAGAGAAGTCCGTTTTACTCTATGCTTTGAAGGAGAGATAATAAATTCCCTGATAGGTGAGGCGGCCGGTTTCGCCTTCCTTTACTCCGCCGTAATCGAAGCCCTCTACGTTAAAGGTAAGTTTTTCTCCGTCGAGAGTTTCAAAGGTGAGGCGGTATGTTGTTGACGAAAAGGGTATACTGCCGGGATTTCTACTCAGTCCGTTGCCGTAAGCTTTTGTGACTTCTTCTTTTTCGATAAGTGTTGCCGTAACGGTTTTCTGCTCCTCGTGCAGGCTGTCGCTCCAACGGGATATTTTTTTACCCTTATCTATTATAAATATGATAATAACCACCGCGATTGCGACGGGGGTAACGTATAATAAAAACTCCATTTTCATTTTTCTCCGTTTCTTCAGATTTGTTCTGTATATTTATTCTACATCAGGAACAAAAATATGTCAACAGAAGAAAAAAGAGACAAATATTTTTACTTTATGGGTAGAAAAAACAAAAACAGTATGATATAATTATCCAGTTAATGTAACCGCGGCCTTAAGATAGGTCGGGATAATCAAAAATATAATGAGAGGTGCAAAAAAATGAGCTTTAAAGAGTTAATCATCAATGCAGGTTCATCATCACTTAAGTATCAGGTTTTTGAAATGCCCGAAGCAAAGGTACTCGCAAAGGGTATTTTCGAGCAGATCGGTACCGCCTGCACATTCACACACAAGGTAGACAAGGACGGCGAGGAGGTTAAGCTTCTCGATAAGAAGCCCGTTGAGGCAAAGGACCATCACGACGCTATCACCATCCTTCTTGAAACACTTACAGATAAGGAAACAGGCGTACTTGAATCAATGGCAGACATTTCTGCAGTAGGTCACAGAGTTCTTCACGGCGGTGAGGAGTTCAGCGGCTCCGTTGTTGTAACAGAGGACGTCAAGGCAGCTATCAGAAAGTGCATCCCCCTCGGTCCTCTTCACAACCCCGCAAACCTTATGGGTATCGAGGTATGTGAGGAAATCATGAAGGGTATTCCTCAGGTTGCTGTTTTTGATACAGCCTTCCATCAGACAATTCCCGACTATGCATATATGTACGCTCTTCCCTATAAGTATTACCTTCAGCACGGTATCAGACGTTACGGCTTCCACGGCACAAGCCACAGATACGTAAGTGCAAGAACAACCGACTTCCTTATGAAGAAGTACCCCGGCAAGTATAACGCAGACGAATTAAAGGTTGTTACCTGCCATCTCGGTAACGGTTCATCAATTTCAGCTATCAAGGGCGGCAAGTGCTTTGACACCTCAATGGGCCTTACTCCTCTTGAGGGTATCATGATGGGTACACGCTCAGGCTCAATTGACCCTGCTATCATTGCAGTTCTTTGCGAAAGAGAAAACCTCACCGCTAAGGAAGTAGATACTATCCTTAACAAGAAGTCAGGTATGCTTGGTCTTACCGCAGAGTATGACGAAAACTTCAATGAAATTCCCGGCTCTGCAACAAGCGACAACAGAACAATCGAAGGCCGTTCAAAGAGCGGTGACAAGAGAGCTCAGCTTGTTGAAGCAATGCTTTGCCATCAGCTTGTTAAGTATATCGGCGGCTTCGCTGCTGCTATGGGCGGTGTTGATGCAGTTGTATTCACCGGCGGTATCGGCGAAAACAACCCCCACTACCGTACTGCAGTTGCAGAAAAGCTCGGCTTTATGGGAACTACAATCGACGAGACTCCCAACAGCGTAAGAGGTCAGGAGATTGAAATCTCAACAGAGGATTCACCTCTCAAGCTTCTTGTTATCCCCACCGACGAAGAGCTTCTCATCGCACAGGATACATACGAGCTTACAAAATAAGAAAAAACCGCCTTCGGGCGGTTTTTTTAGTAGTCAATAGTAAGTAGTCAGTAGCCACACGGGGCGTACCCTACTTGCAATTTTCTCAATCTATGCTATAATATTTCCGAAAAATACACAGGAGTGATGATATATGGAAAATAAGCCCGTTACCGCTATAATCGTAGGCGCAGGTCACAGAGCCTTTGTCTACAGCGAGCTTGCAAAGGTACGTCCCGACCTTCTTAAAATTGTCGGTGTTGCAGACCCTAACCCCGTACGCCGCAAAAAGGCTATGGAGTATTTTGGCTTTTCTGAGGATATGTGCTTTGAGACGGCTCAGGAGCTTGCAGAAAAGGGTAAGCTTGCCGATACAGTAATCAACGGTACTATGGATGAGCAGCACATTGATACTGCCGTACCTCTTCTTGAAGCGGGCTACGATATGCTTCTTGAAAAGCCCTTTGCAGTTAACGAAAAAGAGATGCGTTATCTTGTTGACGTTGCAAAAAAGAACGGCTCAAAGGTTATGATTTGTCACGTTTTAAGATATACACCCTTCTATTACGGCATCAAGGAAAGAATCGTCAAGGGTGAAATCGGTGACATTATCAATATACAGACAAGTGAGCACGTTTCCTATCATCACCTTTCAACCTCTTATGTAAGAGGTAAGTGGGCAAACAGTAAAAAGTGCCACACAACAATGCTTCTTGCAAAGTGCTGTCACGATATGGATATTATGATGTGGATGATGGCTGAAACTGAGCCGACACAGATTTCCTCCTTCGGCGGCAAGTATCAGTTTAAAGAAGAAAATGCACCTGAGGGCGCAGGTACAATCTGCATGAAGGACTGTCCCCACGTTGACACCTGCGTATATTCCACAAAGCGACTTTACATAGACCATCCTGACCGCTGGAGCTTCTATGTGTGGGATGCCCTTGAACACATTGAAAATCCCACAATTGAAGATAAAATCAACCTTATGAAGAGCGATAACCCCTATGCAAGATGCATCTATAAATGCGACAATGACGTTGTTGACCATCAGAGTGTGCTTGTCAACTTCAAGAGCGGTGCAACAGGTGCTCACAATATGGTCGGCGGCAGTTCTGAGCCTCGCAGACAGATACACATCATCGGTACCAAGGGCGAGATTTTCGGCAACTTTGAAGAGTCAAAGTTTACTGTACTCAAGGTTAATCCCTCACCCGATGCACATAACGAGGAATGTGACGTAGAGGTTGTTGACCTTAAAGTAAGCGGCGATATGGTCGGTGCTTACGGCGGTCACGGCGGCGGCGACGAAAGACTTTCCGAGGATTTCGTCAAGTTTATCCGAGGCGAAGAGCCTTCCCTTGCCTGTACCTCAATTTTCGATTCCGTTGCAGGTCATCTGAGTGTTTACCTTGCCGATGAATCAAGAGAAAAGGGCGGCGAGCCGCAAAAGGTTATAATGTAAAAAACGGATGCTGACTCAATGAATCGGCATCCGCTATTATTTCCAACAAAAAAGAACTCCCGAGGGAGTTCTTTTTTTAGCTGTAAATTTAAATTATTCAACTACGAATTCAACTGTTGTGTAACCAACCTCTGTTGAGCCGTTCATACCTGTTACAACGTTGTAGCCAACAGTAAGCCTGTATGTACCGGGAAGAAGGAAGGATGCATCGTAGCTGTCTGCGTATTCAGCGCCGGGATTGATATAAAGCTCGCCTTCAGCTGCTGCATCTTCTGCATTGCAATCTTGCCAGCCGATGATAGGAATCTCAACTTCGAGCTTTTCAACCCATGTGTCGCCTTCGATAACAAGACCGGTTTCGTTAACTACGGTGTAGCTGATAACGCCGTCTTTTTCAGCTACGTCGGCAACAACTGCACCGTTTGGGTTTGCGGGGAAGATCATCGAAAGAATTACGGGGATGGTAATAATGATTTTTGTGATGAGTACTGA
>JAZPZK010000010.1:0-18438 GCA_045544675.1 Acutalibacteraceae bacterium | reverse complement strand
CGGGAGTGAGAACTGATGCGATGAACAGATCAACACCTTCAGCCTTCTTGAAGCCTGAGCCTGCATACTTGAAGAAATCAACGGGCACCTCAGCACCGAGGAAGGAGCAGGCAATGCTCATAACCTGAGCATACTGCTCACCTGTAACATCCTCAAGAGCATAGTTGAAGATTGCTGCAAAGCAGGTGGTTGTAAGTGCGAAATCCGAATCGAGAACGCCCATATCTTCGTCACCGAGAACGTGGGTAAGATAAACCATAGCTGCGATATCAACTATATTTTCATAGTCGCTTTCGGGAAGAGTAATGTCATACTTTGAAATGATGGATTCAACGCTCTTGCCTTCCTCTGTTTCGTCAGCCTTGTAAAGAGGCATATTGATAACCTCACTTGCCTTGGGAACAACTGTATCAAGAATTGCGCAGAGCTCTGCATCCTCTTCAGCATCAAGACCGAGTAATTTCTTAAGTCTTGACGCACTTACATAATCATTGATAATAACTGCAAGACCTTCATTGAAAAGAGCACGGGTATAGCCGGGGAAATCCTCGGTAGCCTGAGCATAGGTTGCATCTGTAATCTTACCCTTGAGGGATGATGTGTCAACTGATTCAATGAACTTTGTTTCAATTTTAACCTTTTCGCCGAAGCTCACAACTCTGTAAGCACAGGGATATGCATTGATTGATGTTGTAACAACGTCATAAATTGTGTTGCCGTTTGCGCCCTTATATGCTTCGATGTCGTGATCGTGAGTATGACCTGTGAAGGTATATTTTACATTATACTTTGCAAAAAGCTCAGGAAGCTTAAGAGCAGGAGTAAGGATTGAATCCTTGTGAAGTGAATTCATCATAATAAGATGCTCAAGAAGGTTATAGTGGCTCATTGCGATAACCTTTTTGCCCTCAGCCTCAGCAACCTTAAGTTGTGTCTCAATCCAGTTATAGAGCTCTTCGTCAAGCGCCTGAACGCTGCGGGGCTTTGTTGCATCAATTGCAAGAAGTCTGTATTCACCGTTGATATCTGCAACATAGGAAGCAGTTCTTGTGTCAACAGTAATAGCCTGATCTAAAACCAGCTCCTTATAGAATGCCTTGAATTCTTCAACGGTGCAGCCGCCGAAATAGTCGTGGTTACCGGGAACAAGGTAAACCTCTTTGCCTGTTGCCTTTTCGAAGGCAGTAAGCTTTGCAGCCATATATGCAAGCTCCACATCTGAGCCCTTGTCGGTGATGTCACCGGGAAGAAGGAGAACAGAGCTGTCGTTTTCTGCTGCCTGCTTTAAGAATTCGTCAATGATAAGCTCATTTTCGAGTTTTAACTGACCTGTTCCTACTGCGTTGGCATAATCCTCTGTGTATTTGCCGTCAGCAACGTTTTCAGCCTTGCCGGAATGATTGTAATGAAGGTCATTTGCAACCGTGATAACAAGGTCGTCTGTTGCGTCCTCAGCGCTTACGCCGATAACTGCCATTGAGAAAAACATAGTGATTGCAAGAAAAACTGAAATAATCTTTTTCATGGTTTTTACTCCTTATGTGTTTTTGGTGGGGAAAGTCTGTTTTTTATATAAGCTCGGTTGCCGCCTTCTGACAGCCGAGAGCCTTTACATATTTTTCCGTGTACGCCCTGAAGCCCTGAAGGGTTTCCTCATCGGGAGCAACACATACACATTCTGCATCCTTAAATACCTTTTCGGAAAGGAATTCGGGAAGAGTCATCGTACCCTTGTTGATACGGTAGGAGGCAAGAAGAGCCATACCGTAGGGACCGCCCTCACCTGCGGTTTTCATAACGGATACGGGAGTACCGAGAGCCGCCGCAGTAATCTTCTGACCGACACCGGGATAGATGTAATAGCCGCCGTGACCATAAAGCTCATCGATTTCAACCTTTTCATTTTCAAAGAGAAGGTCTGCGCCGACCTTGAGAGCCGCCATAGCAGAATATAGGTGAGTACGCATAAAGTTGCCGAGAGTGAAGTTACTGTCGGGAGCACGAAGGAACATAGGTCTGCCCTCCATGAGTCCCGTTACGGGCTCGCCTGAGAAATAGTTGTAGCTCATAAGCCCGCCGCAGTCAGCCTCACCCTCAAGTGCCTTTTCATACATAAGGTCAAAAACCTGACCCTTCTTTATGTCAGAGCCGATAGCTCTTGCAAACTCGGTGAAAAGACTGCCCCAGGCATTGATGTCACCGGTACAGTTATTGCAGTGTACCATAGCGACGGGAGCACCGTCGGGAGTGGTTACCATATCAATTTCGGGATATACCTTAGAAAGGCTCTTTTCGAGTACGAGCATAGCAAATACGGATGTACCTGCGGAAACGTTACCCGTCCTTTTTCTTACGCTGTTTGTTGCGGTCATACCCGTACCTGCATCGCCCTCGCAGGGACAGAAGGGGATACCTGCCCTAAATTCTCCGCTTTCGTCAAGCAGAAGTGCACCCTTTTCGGTAAGACAACCTGCATCACAGCCTGCGTTCAGTACCTTGGGGAAAATTTCACGAAGCTTCTTTGTGAAGCCCTCTTTTTCGGTGAGTGAATCGAAAATCTCTACCATTCTTTCATCGTAATCGAGCTTTTCGCTGTCAATGGGGAAAATGCCCGAAGCCTCGCCGACACCTACTGCGTTAACGCCCGTAAGCATATAGTGAACGTAGCCTGCAAGGGTTGTTACGTAAGCAACCTCACTTACGTGTGCTTCCTTTGAAAGAATAGCCTGATAGGTGTGAGCCGATGTCCAACGCTGAGGAATGTTGAAGGAAAGAGCCTCTGTGAGCTTTTCTGCCGCCTCACCCGTTGTTGTGTTTCTCCATGTGCGGAAGGGTACGAGAAGATTACCCTTTTTATCAAAGGCAAGGTAGCCGTGCATCATAGCGGAAATACCGATAGCGCCCGTTGTGGTGAAATCACAGCTGTATTTTTCCTTGACGTCCTTTTTAAGCTCGGAGAATGCAGTTTTAAGTGCGGTGTGTACCTCAGAAAGAGAATAGGTCCAGTAGCCGCCCTCTAATTTGTTTTCCCATTCGTAGCCGCCTGAAGCAAGGGGTACGAAATCGTCGCCGATAAGCACCGCCTTTACTCTTGTTGAGCCGAATTCTATACCGAGAGCAGTTCTGCCCTCTTTAATCATAACTGACTTATCCATATTTTACCTCTTATCTGTAGTAAACCTCGTTGAGACGAAGCTCACGCTTGAAGTCAAGGATATTTGTGTTCTTGCCGATAACAACAGCTTCAATGCCCATAGCCTCTGCCCATGCAACCATCTGCTCAGCGGTTATGTCATAGCTGAATGCGGTGTGATGTGCGCCGCCTGCGAGTGTCCATGCCTCGATGCCTGTGTAGAAGTCGGGCTTGGGTACCCAGAAGTTTGTTGCGGTGGGAAGTGAGGGCATTTCCTTTTCTGTCTTGATGCAGTCAACCTCGTTGATTATAAGACGGAAACGGTGTCCGAGATCAACAAGTGAGCAGGCAATACCTGCGCCCTGCTTTGAGGTGAAGACAAGTCTTGCGGGGTCTTCTCTGTCACCCATTGAAAGAGGCTTGCACTTGATTGAGATAGGACCTTCTGCGATAGAGGGACAGATTTCAAGCATATGAGCCTGAAGAATACCCTCCTTGCCGGGGACAAGGTTATATGTATAGTCCTCAAGCATTGAAGTACCCTTGGCATCCTTCATACCCTCGGTCATAAGCTTCATAAGACGTACCATTGCGGCAACCTTCCAGTCACCCTCTGCACCGAAGCCGTAGCCCTTTTCCATAAGTCTCTGAATTGCAAGACCGGGAAGCTGCTTGAGTGCGCCGAGGTCACCGAAGTGAGTTACGATAGCCTGATAGTTCTTTTCCTTGAGGAAACGCTCGAAGCCGAGCTCAATCTGAGCCTGAACCTCAACGTGACGGCGGAATTCTGCTGCATCTCTGCCCTCAAGAAGGATGTTATACTTTTCGTAGTATTCGTCTGTAAGTGCCTTTGTATCGGAAGCGGAAACTGCATCAACAGCCTCTGCAATTTCGTTTACGGGGTAAGCGTCGATTTCCCAGCCGAATTTAAGCTGAGCCTCAACCTTATCACCCTCGGTAACGGCAACGTTTCTCATATTGTCGGCAACACGCATAACTCTGATGTGTGAGGACTCAACAACACCCACTGCAGTACGCATCCACTTTGCAATCTTTTCCTGAACTGCCTTTGTTGACCAGTGACCCACAACGATTTCACGTGCTACGTTCATTCTTGCGAGAATGTGAGCATACTCTCTGTCGCCGTGAGCTGACTGATTTTCGTTCATGAAATCCATATCGATTGTATCGTAGGGGATTTCCATATTATACTGTGTATTGAAATGAAGAAGAGGCTTTCTGAATTCCTGATGACCTAAAATCCAGCTCTTTGCGGGTGAGAAGGTATGCATCCATGTGATAACGCCTGCACATTCCTCATCGTTATTTGCCTCGTTGAAGGTCTTTCTGATAAGCTCATTTGTGATAAGTGTCGGCTTCCATACGATTTCGTATGGCATAACGCCGCTTGCATTGAGCTCCTTTACAATAGCCTGCGAATGTTCTGCAACGTGGGCTAAGCACTCGTCACCGTAAAGGTCCTGAGAGCCTGTGCAGAACCAGAATTTATATGCTTTCATAATGTTTTCCTCCTTAAAAAATGAAAAATTCCTAGCATACAAATAATATCATTATTTGTATAGGATGTCAAGAAGTTTGAGGTGCCGTGGATCAGGGTATAGGGATTAGCAGGGACACGGTGTACCGTGTCGGGAAAAATATAAAATAATCTTGCAAAATTTATCACGATAGAGTACAATAGCCATATAAACCGACATAGGAGTGATATTATGCTTGAAAAGCTTGAATTTGACCGAAACGGCATCAAAACCCTTTGCGAAATGGGCGGAAAAAATGCCGATATGCTTATGACAATCCGTATCAAGAAATTTAAAGAGGATGAAGAAATCACAGTTCTCGATAATGCCTGTGAAACAGCTTTTCTTATTCTGAAGGGCGATGCAGAAATCTCTTGGCAGGGCAGAACAGAGCACATTACAAGAATCGACTGCTTCGACAGAAAGCCCTTCTGCCTTCATATTCCGAGAAATATCGAAGTAAAAATCACCGCAAAGGAAAACACGGAGATTCTTATTCAGCAGACCGATAACGAAAGAGATTTTGCTCCCGTTTTCTATACTCCCGACGATATTCTCTATCAGCATTTCGGCGAGGGACAGTATGACGGTACCGCATACAGAATCTGCTCAACTGTTTTCGATTACGATAATGCACCCTATTCAAATATGGTGCTCGGTGAGGTTTTCAATCAGCCGGGCAGATGGTCAAGCTATCCTCCCCATCATCATCCTCAGCCCGAGGTGTATTATTATCAGTTTGATAAAGAGCAGGGCTTCGGAGCCTGCTTCAACGGCGACGATGTTTACAAGAGTACTCACGGCTCGGCAACCTTTATTACCGACGGTAATGACCATCAGCAGGTTGTTGCACCCGGCTATGAGATGTGCTATGTGTGGATGATAAGACACCTTCCCGACGATACATGGTATAAGACCTCACGCTTCTATGCTCCCGAGCACGAGTGGCTTGCCGAATAAGCAGTGAGGAATAAGTAGTAAGTAGTAAGTAGTAAGGAAAGCACCCCGAGGGGTGCTTTTTCAATTCGCAATTCGCAATGCGCAATTCGCAGAACCTCTCCGTCACCCTTCGGGTGCCACCTTTTTCTCCGAAAACGGGCACACCCTCGTCACTTCGTGACACTCCCTCTAACAGAGGGAATTACCTTTCAGGAGAGGCAAGACTGAGGTTTGCCCTTTCGGTGCTATTGTAACGCAATCGCGGAAAAAGTGAGATGAAAAGGGAAACAGAAGCCCGCCGAAGTTGCGTTTTTTCATATTGAGAAGAATTATTATACTTTTTGACGGTTTATGTTGATTTTCCTTTCGGGATTATATATAATCAGTTTAAAGGGGGAGATAATATGATAAAAAAATTGTATCTTGACACCAAGGAGAAAATTTACCGTGCCACATCGATAATTTTCATCATTCAGCTTTTCGGAGCTCTCGGCGCAGGCTTTTTCTTTGTTATTCAGAATCTTTTCGGCACATACCACATTTTCGGTCTTACGGGTGCTGAAACAGAGCCTACTCTCTGGCTTATACTTTTCTGGGCAACAGACTTTTTCTTCGTTGCTCTTGCGGTGATAGTGGCATATCTCATTGCAGGTATTCCTGCAATCGCACCGTCGCTTGCCCTTTCGGTATACTTCTGTCACTTTACCGAGGCTTCGGCATCGGCAACAGAAATGTACCCCTGCTTCTTTGCAATGCCCGAGAATTATGCAAGTGCAACGGCAATCGGCTATATGGGCTATCTGATTATGGCGGTTATGCTCGCACTTCTCATAAAGCTTCTTTATGCAGGCTGGTCAAATGCCAAAAATTCAATCGGCAGAGGCCTTGACAAGCTTCTCTCTAAGCTTCGCAAGAAAATCAAGCTCATTCCCGATACCCTCAAGGGTCTTGAAATCATCGAGGGTGTTGACCTTATCGTGCTTGTGCTTATTATCCCCGTTGCAAGTGCGGCAACAACCTTTGTGCTTATAAGATACGGTATTGAAATGCCCTTTGCAGCTATCGCAGAGGCTCTGGGTAACACTCTTACGAGTCTTGCTTCATCAAATATTATTCTTGCGGCTGTTGTTATGGGTCTTATGGTGGGCTTTGACCTTATCGGTCCCGTTTCCCTTTCCGCTTTCTCAGTTGCAACGGCTGCATATCTTACAACGGGTAATGCACAGCTTGTAACAATTTATTCCGTATGCTTCATCACCGTTGCGTGGACAGCCTTCTTCGGTGTGCTTTGCTGCAAGATATTCAAAAAGGGCGGCGTTACCGATACCAACGACTTTAACCTTGCAACAACAGGTCCTATCAATGCATTCTTCGAAAATATCAAGCTTACTGTTGCACCCTCAATGCCTCTTGCAATGAGAAGTCCCTTTACTTACATACCCGGATTTATGGTGGGTTCAGCTGTTGGCGGACTTCTTACCGCACTTTTCGGCATAGTAAACACCGCTTACACAGACGGCTCACTTCCCAACTACACAACCGAAAACTACACCTTCGGCTCGGTGAACTATACATACGCCGATATGTTTGAGCGCGGCGACGTATTTATGAGCTTCACCCTTCCTCTTCGTTCAGGTGACTTCCTCACCTGCCGTCTTCCCCTTTTCTTCATCGTGCTTGTAAGTGCATTCGTGGGCGGTCTTGTTATTATGGCTCTTCGTCAGGGCGAATACAAATTCCTCAAAAAGAGAAACTGCTATTACGAGCCTAAGGACGATATTGTTATTGAAATGAGAGAATACGGCAAAAAGCTTGCCGCACAGCTCAGAAAATAAGGAGGATATATTATGGCAAAGCTTGAAAGAGTTTTCACAGGTGACTTCAACTATCTTCTTTCTGTCATCGAAAAAGGTATTCTTGAGGGCAGTGTGTCTGCCTCTCTTGAGGATGTAAGTGACTTTTACGAGGGTAATGCCCGCTGTGCCGTACGCGTATTTGAGCGCTACAGCTATGCAGGCGGCAACAGAGTCAGCATGAGCGTGACACTCTTCCAGAGTGGCGACAGAATACACCTGAGTGCAATAACCGCAGGCGGCAGTCAGGCGATGTTGTTCAAATTTAACACCCTTGGCGAGGAAAGCTTCTTAGGTAAGCTCGAAGAAGTGCTTGACTCCATTGGCAGATAAAAAGGCAAAAAAATCAAGCTGAGAACAGTATTTAATCTGCTCTCAGCTTTTTTATGTCATTTTACATCTGACTGTTATACGGGTCGTTCTGCTGTAGGTGCAGGTGAAAAGTGTCAGATCCCATTCCCCTGCCGACATAGACTGCTTATCGCTTTCATCTATTATTTCAGTATACATAACCTCATATCTGAACTCGTTTCCGTCCATATCCTTAAAAATTACCGTGTCACCCTCTGTAAGTCTCAGAGACCCGAAGTGACTTCTGTAGTTGTGCCCTGCAACAATCAGATTGTTTTTATAGGGTGTACCCTCATAGATGCAGGGTGCGGTTTTAAGGTTTTCCTTGCTGCACTCAGCCATTACGGGAAGCTCAATATCTAGGGCAGGTACCGTGATTTTTCCCACATAAGCCTTACCGTCAATAAGCTTTTTTCTCATAAGCATATCTGGATTTATAACATAATCAGGCTTACTGAATTCATCAGGAACCGTTGAAGTAATACTGTCCATATCAAGCTTTTCCAGCACATCGGCTGAAGCCTTGCCCGCCTTGTTTTCCGTAAAGACATTGAAAACGGCTAGCCCCAATGCGGCAAGTATACAAAGAATTCCAAGAAGCATAACGGCTTTGCCCGTTTTTTTGCTCTTATTCATCCTTAAGCTCACTTTTTCTGTATTTTGCATATCCCAGAGTTACAAGCAGAAGACCTGCAATAACAAGCATCGGTATGGGCCACTGAAGCGAGCCTGTGGCAGGAAGCTTATCCCCGTCGGGCTTTGTTGTACCCGGTTTTGTTGTACCCGGTTTTGTTGTATCCTGAGGCTTTGTTGTTTCTTCAGGCTCTGTGGTCGGCTCTTCACCGCTGCCGCTGTTTGTCAGCATAAGAGTTTTCTGATCCTGAGTGAGCATAACTCTGTAGCCCTCAGACACCCATTTTTCAACAACAGTCCAATGATAGAAAACTGAAAGGTCGTGCCATTCGTAGCTCCAGTTGTTGCTTTCATCAAGGGTAACCGTATCATAAACCTCACCGTCTCTGAGAAGCTCAACGCCTACCTCAACGGGACGTGTAACGCCCTCATCCTCTACCCACGCCTTAAGAACACGGTAGGAAACGGTAATATTCTTTGTGTCGTCGTCTACGGATGTGAATTTCGGATAAACTGCGAGTGTATCATCCTCGCCGTAGGGAAGAACAATAAGGGTCGGTTCAACAAAATAGGTTGTTACGTCCTGATGATGCTTTTCAGCCATCAGCACATAAACGCCCTCATCAATGAATACGCCACCGAAATCTGCAACACCGTAGCTGTCTGTAATGCCGTCGTAATCGGAAACGATATCATCTCTTAAAATATAGCCCGAAAGAGTGAGGGCAAGGCTCTGCATCTGTTCAGTATCCTCTACATCATATAATACGCTGTATGAATCAAAGGGGCTCTCCGGATTAATTCTTCCGTCGCTGTAGGAGCCTATACGGTAAAGATGAAACTTCACGCCCACCACAGCCGCTGCATCATCATACATAGCAACATCAAGCTTCTGACCTTCTGCCGCACAAGCGGGAAGGGCAAAAAGTGACAGACACATAACAAGTGCAACAAGCACCGGAACAAAGATTTTCTTCATCGCCGTCATCCTTTCTTATTTTTTCTTTCTGTATTTTATCATAACATAGAGCATAAGCCCTATAAGCATTGGGGTTGCAACAATCGGCGCAACAATAAGCGAATCTATCTGCCCTGCCTCGGAAACCACGGTAATTACCGGTGCTCCCTCAGGATTCGCGATACGGTGACCCCTTACAAGAAGTCTGTGAGAATTGACGCCGTAGGGTGTGCAGGTAACAAGGGTACAAAGATCCCTGCCTTCAATAATAACAAGACTCGAAACCTCCTGAGGCTCAACGATAAGAATCTGGTCAACCTGATAGGTCAGGGTTTCACCGAGAGTGTTGAGCATAAAAACATCACCTTCGATAAGCTTATCAAGATTTGTGAAAAGCTTTGCTGAGGGAAGTCCTCTGTGACCGGAAAGAACACAATGGGTGCTTTCGCCGCCTACGGGAAGGCTGGACCATTCAAGATGACCTACAGCAACCTGAAGAACGCTGTCCCCTACACCATGATATACGGGAAGCGAAACATCGATTGTAGGAATTTCTATATAACCCATAATGCCCGTGCCAGTTATATCAAGAACGGAGTTATATTCCTCGCTCACATCACCGTCGTCAAAGCTCAGCGGATCGTTTTTTACACGCTTGTTATACTCCTGAGCCAATTTGAACATTTCCTGCTTTTTATCACTCTGAAGGTCAGCAACATTTTCAGAATAGGTTGCAATTGCCCTTGACTGATGCTGACTGTTCCACCAATCGCTGACAGAAGGGTAAAGAAGCAGAGCCACACCGATTAGAAGTATTAAAAATAATAAAAGTGTTGTGCCGTGTTTTTTCATTGTATACCTCTGCCAAAGCCGGGGATGCTCCCCATTCATTAAGCCTTGTTTTAAATGACTTTTCCGAAGGTCGCTTTTCTTCGGCCCTCGGAAAAGCCAACGGGACATTATGTCCCGTCAGCGGTTATTTTAATTATGCTTCTACTGACATTCTCTTCTTTGTGATAAGAAGAACTACTGCGCCGAGAACAAGAACTGCACCAACGATGTAGAAGATTGTTGTACCGATGCCGCCGGTTGTGGGAAGAAGGTTACCCTTGTTATTTTCAACATCTGTATCGATGATACCGGTTGACTTGTCAGCTGCAAGATTGCCTGCTGTAAGAGCTGTGAGAGTGGGAGTTGCTGATTCTTCATCATGCACAGCTCTGATTGTGAATTCGATATCATCAGCCTTGTTGTAGCCTGCAGGAACCTTTGTTTCTCTGAGAACATAGTCACCGTCGTCAAGACCTGTCCATGTGAAGGTTGTAACGCCTGTAATCTGTTCGCCTACTGCCTCTTCCTGGCCGCCGACTTTCTTGTAAAGTGTAAAGCCTGCACCGCTGAGAGCTTTGCCTTCGTCGTCAACCTTATCAACAGTTAATTCGTATGTGAATACAACAACTGTGTCCTTGGTTGTTTCACCGGTCTTATCCTCGGGCTCTTCGCCTTCACCGGGAGTGCCTGCGCCGTCATAGTAGGGGTCGTTTGTATATTCGATATAAGCTTCGTTCTTGTTGCCTGCTTCACCGATAGTTGCATCACTGTCAAGAATTGCTGTGTATGTAAGAACTACCACTGTGTTAGCGTCAACTGTTACGTCTGCGATTTTCTTAAGGTCTGCACAGGAAACTGTAAGCTCACCGTTTGCATAGTTTGTTGTGAAGCTGTCTGTAACATCGTCTTCACCGATCATAACCTTAACTGAGTCTGCCTTATATTCAAGACCTGCATCCATTGTATCGTGGAAGATGTATTCATAGATTGCGTAGTCAGCAATCTTAGCTGATACCGTACCTGTTACCTGGAAGGGAATTTCATCACCGATATCATAGTCGGCTGAATCCTGCCAATCAGATGTAACGCCTGTTGTGTCGTTGGTATCCTTAACCTTCTTTTCAACACTGGGAACGCCTTCCTTGGTTTCAACAGTGATGTTGTCCTTACCTGCTGTGCTGAGCATTACGAGTGAAAGAGCATCGGCTGCATCGCCTGCTTTTGTTTCAGCAATAAGGTAGTAACCCTGACCAACACCTGTGAATACGGATTCTGTAGCTGTTGCATCAGCATCCATATCCTTGATTTCTGCATAAACTGCATCTGCAAAATCGCGTGTAGCTTCAGCATCGAGAGCTTCGATGTAAGCAACGATTTCAGCTTCTGTTGTTTTGCCTGTTACTGTCTGAAGAGCTGTTGTGTACTTGGAGTTAAGTGTATACTTGTATGCACCGTCACCTAAATCCTGAGCATCAAGAATTTTCCATGCTGAATACTCAGAATCTGCATGACCGCCGGTAATAGTAATGTCAGCAGCCATTGCGGGGATTGCCATTGCGAATACGAGCACAACTGCAAGTACTACGCTAAAGATTTTGTTTGTCTTTTTCATGACTATTTTCCTTTCTTTTTTCTCCCTAGGGAGTAATTTACTTAATTAATTTATATAACACGGGGGTGTCCTCAGGCTTCTGAGCGTTTTCGCCTCCTTTCCCTGTTATTTCTGTATCTACAGAGCAGGAAGACAGAGCTCATTGCCGTGAGCATTCCGCCGATTATATATAAGCTTACAGTTCCGCTTCCGCCGGTTGCAGGAAGCACGTAGCCAACAATATAGTTGACTACCTTATCGTTAAGTCCGTTCCAGGTTTTGACCGCACCGTCGGATGTTGTTTCCGTTACCGTTACAACATCGTAGGCGATATTGACGCTGTAGGAGCTGCCGTTTGCAAGATAGCCCTCGGGTACTCCGCTTTCCGTCATAACATAGGTGTGACCTGACGGTATATCTGTGAATTTAACAAGTCCGTTTTCATCGGATGATGCCTTGTAGGTTTCTATCACATGCTTGAAATGTTCCTTTTCGTAGGTGGCATCGTGAGCCTCATTATCTGTCAGCGCCGTTCCGTCACCGTGGCAGAGGGTACACACATTATCATCGTGAGTAACCGTGAATTCCGCACCGGGAAGCGTATTTCCAAGGCTGTCCTCCTTACGGAAGCTGAAGGAGCTGAGATAACCCTTGACCGCCGGCTTTGAGAAGCTTACATTCTTAAGCTCTGAAACATTCTGAATACCGTTGGTTGTTGTTAGGCTTCGGTATTCGAGATAGGCATCACCGTTGGTTTCGTAGGTTTTGCCGTCCTCAAAGGGCTTTTCCGTATCCTTTTCGTTTACAAGACGCACACGGTATTTCAGCGTGTAATAATATGTTGTTGTGTTGCCCTCGGTTTTTGAGGTATAGCCCGATTTTTTAAGGTCCCAATGGATAACATTTTCGTCGTGCTCCGCAGTGTTTTCACCACCCTCGGTGTGAGTACCGGTCAGGCTTTCAGGGTTCGGAGCACCAACAACGTTACCGTTCTTATCATAGAAATGTATGAAGCCTACTATACTCGGCTCCTCGTCATAAACGGGCATCGGGTCGGTGGCTGTCCACACGGTTTTGGTGGTCTGCTCGTTGAGCGTTTTGATTTCAGCAAAAATTGAATCGAAGGCGTTCGCAATATCGTTTTTCGCCGTACTGTCGTAGTAATATCCGGAGCCGATACTGTTTTTCAGCCAGTTCTGATAAGCGGTCTTACTCTTCGCATCGCCGATTTCATAGGTTGTACCTGTTCGGTCAATAACCGAAAGACCTATTCTTCCGTCATAGCCTGCTATGGTCTGACCACCAACGTCAACACCGATTGAGAATATCTTTGCGCCTGAATCCTTGATCTGTGTTGCCATCTGTCTTGCTCTTATTGAAGCCTTATCGCTGTAGCTTGTACCGTAGGAGCAGTAATATCCGGTTACGTAGTCATAGAAGACACCGTTTGCACCCTTTGTACCGCTCGGGGTGTAGGTATTATAGCCCTGATAGGTTGTTGTTCCGTCAACAAGATAGGTTGTAGGGAAGCCGTCTGACAGGAAGATGATATACTGATTTGAGTTACCTGAATCCTTGATCATATCGTAACCCATCTTAAGACCTGCTTCAACGTTTGTGAATCGTGTCCAGTCATCGTCAACATAGTTATCAATAATTGCCTCGGTGTCGGTCTTCATCTCGCTGACAAGGGCCGCCGCCTGAGCATCGGTTGAGCAGGGCTGAAGGTCGAATATTTCGTGGCCATGGGTGTTGAAGGCAACGAAGCCTATCTGGCTCAAACCTGCCGTATTCTCTTTAAACTTATAAATGAAGTCCTCTGCCGCCGAAACAGCCGCATCGTATCTTGTGGTCGATGCACCCGAGGGATATTTACTGTTCATTGTATTTGAAATATCCATAACAACCACAACCGCCATATCGGGCTCGTTAAGGAAGGTCTGGATATTGCTGTAGGTTTCAACCGTAAGAGTGATATCGAAAACGTTTTCTTCACTTGTACCGTTGATGGTCTTGGTGGTCGTTACATTTCTGTCGGATGAAACCGTCTTGCCGCCGCCGTTAACAACCTGACTGTCAGATTCTTCGGCAGTATTCTTATACCAATCGAGGCCTTCAACGATTTCGTTACCCTGCTTGAAGGTAACCGTTCCGTAGCCCGCAGATTTGTATGCACCCGATGCGGTCTTTGTCGGGTCAGATGAAACCGTAACAGTGTCGCCGACCTCTACATTGAGAATTGTATTGGCCATAGCCTTCTGCTCCGATGAATATCCGCTGTCTGCAGACCATACAACAAGCACAAAGCCCTTTGCTGTTGATGCCTTGAGCGATTTTATTGTTGCGGCTGTGCCGCTTTTACCCTCAGCAAGATAAACATAGGATACGTAATAGTTATTATGCTCTGAATCGTATTCAACAACAACTGCATGCCAGTAGGTGCTTGCATTGGAGCACTTATCGCCTACGGTGCCGCCGTGTACAACAACAGGAGCAACTGTGTTCCACGGCTGATTGATATAATTGAATGGGACAGCCTGACTTGTTCCCGTTGTGTATGTCTGAGGCATATTATTGAATATATCAAGAAACTCAAACATTCTGTCGCTGTTGAATACGTAATCCTGAAGCTCGTTGAGATTCTGATATGTACAGTATGCCGTTACGGTAAGCTGCTGAACGGCTGTTATGTATGCAGCCTCACCGTCGGTGTCGTCGCTGTAGTAATATTTGTCAAGTGCATCTGAAAATTCGTCATAGGTCGGAATAGCTTCTATTCTGAATGCGGCTTCAAAAATCTCCGCCTTTTCTTCCTCGCTAAGTCCCTCAAGAGAAGAAAGTATGCTTTCGTCAAGTGAAGCTATGTAATTTTCCTTCTGCACCTCATAGGTTTCTCTTCCGGCGGCAAGACCTGCCAGCTCTTCAATAATGCATATCTCATTATGGATATGCTCCTGAACACCGCAGACAAGCACTTCTGTTTCCTCTTGCCTTACTGCATCCGTATTTGTTGCAAGAGCATAGCAGGAAGCATCGTGGCTGTGCTCCTGAAGTCCGCAGTAGGTTTCGTTTTCCATAGTCAGAGCAGGAAGAACGAGCATATATGTTGTGCAAAATATAACAACTATGCCTAACAGACGGGCAACCCTGTGCCAGCGTCTTTCAAGCCGCGACAGACGCAGTATTTCTGCTATTTTCTGCCATATAATCTGCATTTGCTTTCCCTTCTTTTTTATATGTTTATCATCTTAATTCACAGCAGGCCCATTCCCTCCACAGGCCATACTCTGAACACTATCTTACCAACTATCTGATCCTCAGAAACACATCCGATGACACTGCTTCGTGAATCAACGGAAACGCTTCTGTGGTCACCCATAACAAAAATCTTGTTTTCGGGCACCTGATACGGCAGCTCAATATCACAATCCCCCATGGATTTATCTGAAACATAGGGCTCATCAAGAAGAACGCCGTCAACATAAACATCACCCTCCTCGGTAATGTTCACCCATTGGGATGAGGTTGCAATAACTCTCTTGATAAGGAGCTTGTTATTATAATAAAAAGCGATGATGTCCCCTGCCTTGAAATTTGCAGCCTTGGTAGAAACAACTATTTCCCCATCCTGAAGTGAAGGGGTCATTGAATTGCCGTAAATCTGCAGAACGGGCATCCATAAGGTTGCCACAAGCACCGCAACGGCAGCCACCGTTACAAGAGTAAACACCGTGCTTCTCAATGCAAGCTTATATTTATTTTTATATTTTTCTCTTTTCAGCTCTGCTTCAACATCCTGTGAGCGCAGAACCTTTTCTTCACTGCTGCTTCGCATCGTTTATACCTTTCAGCCTGAGTTCGGCATCGGAGCGTATGTCATCCGGCAAAGGATCCATTGCCTCGCTGTGGGAATTATAATAGCCCATGATTCTCCAATAAAGCTCACGGTCTGACTGCACACGCTTCATAAGTCCTTTATCAGCTTCCTTTTCAGCTGTGGCAGAGGGATAATCCTGCTTTACTGACGGTGCCGCCTTCCCCCGGACATAATTTTCAGAAGCGTATGAGCTGAGCTTCTGTGCAACGCCGAGAGCATATGTGAGCTGCTTGCTTATTTCTGTTATTTCGCTCAGCGAACCCAGAGCCGTTTCGTTTGCCGTAGCATCGTTTCTGAGCCTTTCGTTTTCGATTCTGAGCCTTTCGTTATCTCTGATTTCGGAAAGCAGAAGCTCAAGAAGCTCAAGTCTGTTAAGTTTTTTCAGTTCCTTCTCGGTCATTGCTGCCTCCGTATTTCTTCAATAGTAGCGTAAATTATATTTTACTACCAAACCCTTCAGAAAACAATATCAAAAAAGGGAAAAGTGTTGCATATAAGCGCAAAAAACGTACAATTTCATTAAAAAACACATCAAGGAGCTAACCTCCGTTTGTTTTCGGAAGTCAGCCCCTGATAATTTTATTCTTCGTATTCCTCTTCGTCAGCATCTTTTTCATCAAGGACACTGCTTCTCTGCTTCTTCTTCATAAACACACCTGCAAGTGAGCCCAGAGCAAACAAGGATGTGGGAGCTACAATAATCTCCGGATTTTCCTTGATAGCCTCGCCTACATTTTCTATGAAGGAAGCATCCTCTGCTGCATTGGCATCAGCATAGTCAAAAATTGAGGATGTGGTTACAATATTGCCGTCGGCATCGGTTGCATATACGCCTGCAAAAAGCTCATCAAGATAATCAAAGTTGTAGCCCTTTGTGGTGCTGACTGCGGCATTCTGTGTGGGCTGCTGACTGTTTTCATCGGTACCGAAGGTTGTGAGTATACCTTCTCCGTCACCGGTGATATACTGCTCTGCCTTATCGTCAACTGCATTGAAAATTCCGTCAACAATCTGAGAAACCTTCTCATTATCATTAGGAACGATGGTGTTCACAAAGTTTTCAACGTCTGCCACCATATCGTTCTTGGCATCGGATTCATCCTTTGAATTAAGGTTTGCGTCCTTCTTTACGATAAATTTATATGTGGCATTATCATTTCTTACAGAATCCACATATGCCACCGACATAAGAATTTCTTCCTCTGTCTTTTCCCTGTCAAGGCTCACGCCTACCGTTGAGGAAGGTGTCATAAGAGTATCACCGAGAAGGATTGAAACGTTTTCGTCACTTCCGCCGTCAAGCTGACCTGCAAGAGCAAAGGGTGTGAACCACACTTTCTCACAGTCCTCTGCCACGGTGATTTCGTAGGTGAGAATATCGCTGTAGAATTCATCCTCAAGTGCAAAGCATCCGTATTCGTTTGCAAGATTGAAAAGCTCCTCACAGCTCATATCACGGTCGTAGAAAACTTCCTTTTCGTCGAGCATGGTTGTAAGAATGAGCTTCTGAAGTGCAAGTTCTTCATCACTCTGAGTTGCGATTATAAGATAAATCGGGTTGATTGTCACATCGTATACTGTATTGATAACCGTTGCATAGTATGCGTAGTCAACATACTGCTTCTGAGCTGCCGTTGCCTGATCGTATGAAGGAACGGGAACCTGATAGTCATTGCTTGCAGCGGTGATAACCTTTGCCCAGTGGAAAATCTCCTCAGAATCAGGGTTATCGCTTATAGGAAGCTGCTCAAACTGAGTGACATAGGTTCTGACCATATTCACAGCCATACCTGTAAGAGTATCGATTCCTGAAGGAAGCATTGTGCCTGTAAGAGCTGAAAGTATGATAACAAGAGCGCCCTCAAGTGTTGTGCCCACGGGAATTACGGCTTCCTTTTCATAAAGCACATAAACCGCATTATACTTAAGAGCCGCATAGGTAACAGCTATTTCAGCCTTATCGTCGGGCGATTCAACCTCGGGAAGTCTGATGCCGTAATCAATAAGATACTGCCTCATAGCAGGAAGGTCGTCGGTCATACCCATTGCAACAACAAGGTAATATAATGTGTTGGTGACCTCGGAGTAAGCGGCGGCAACTGTATTTTCGTCAATATCGAAAATTACGCTGTACTGCTCTGCTTCCTTGATGAACTCATCGTATGTATGACTGCCCGGATAGTCGTCGGGCTTAGGAACGAGGGCTGCAGATGTAACTGCCATAGCATCATCTCTGACAATAATATTATCAAGCCATGCGTAATTATACACCGGTGCGGATGAACGGGTATTGCCCGGAAGGACAGACACAACTCCGCTGTAGGTGGTTATTATTGCCGATGCACTCAGCGGACAGACCGTAAGTGCAAAGAGCATTACCGTTGCGAGAAGCAAAGAAAAAAACTTTTTCATTCTGAGGTTTTCCCCCTTAATATCAGAATAAAGCCCAAAGCTTTACATAGTTTTACTATTATACATAGTATATAATACAACTTACTTTTTTCATTGTCAACCGAAACATACAGAATTTTCAAAAAATTTATTATGGTATCGGCGGTATTGACGGTGTTTTTTGCTTATCGGCTGATGATTCTTCTTTTTAGCTGCAATGCTGTGCTTTTTCACCTTGATGCTTAATCAGCTTTTTGCCGTGGTAACGCTGATGCCGTTTGGTTGTGCTTTTTCACCTTAATGTAGGTATGATACTCCTAACGTGGTAACGCTCATGCCGCTT
>JAZPZK010000009.1:0-6267 GCA_045544675.1 Acutalibacteraceae bacterium | reverse complement strand
GGCCATTGGCCGTCCTTATTTTTATATTGACATTATATTGCTATGTTGATAAAATGAAATTAAACTGTTACCTTGAGGAGGGCAGTAAGATGTTATTAGAGGATTTTATCTCAAAAAAACAGAAGAAATGTCACAAAAGCTTTAAGCGTATAGGCGGAGGCTTTTATGCCGATGTTTATAAGTTTGAATATGAAAAGACAGAGCCACTTATTGTAAAAGTTTATAAATCTGAAGGAATTATGAAAAAAGAGGCTTCTCAGTTAGAAATTCTTGCAAAGCACGCTCTGTCCCCTATGCCGAATGTTTTGTGGACGCACTCTGCCGACGGGAACTTCTCTCAGGATGTTCTTGCCATGAATTGTCTCAAAGGAGAAAACGGCGGTAATGTATTTTACCTTTCCGCATCTAAAAGAGCAAGGCTGGCGGAGCAGGTGACAGATAATCTTATCGCATTTCACAACGTGCATAATCCTGAGGGCTTTGGTGAAATAGAAAGTGATATACGATACAAAACCTTCAATGAGTATTATAGGCAGCAAGCTGTTGAAATCTTGAAAATGGCAGAAAAGCTGCATAAAAAAGGTCAGCTTGAGGGTTATGTGCTTGATGTGATGCAAAAGGCTTATGAAAGCTTTGATAAGGTGTTTTATCTGCCCGTAACACAAGCGTCCCTTATTCACGGCGACTATAATATGTGGAATATTCTCGTTGACAGAAAAAGCTGCAGTGTTGCAGCGGTTATTGACCCTTGCGGATGTATGTGGGCTGACAGCGAATATGATTTATATCAACTTAATAACGCTAACGGCAGACATCTGAAGCTTTTGGAAAAGTACAAGGAGAAAAAAGCACTTTCTGAAAACTGTATGGAAAAAATGGCTTTTTACGAGCTTTTTACCGAGATTGAGCACTATTATAATTCGGGATATACCGTTGACGGCAAAAAAACAAAAAGGCGTGCAGATGCACTTCGGAGGTATCTATGAAAAGAAATACACCTGAGAATATTTCCGTTATAAATGAAATATTTAAAAGGCATTCTCTCGGTGAGGTGAGGGACTGTTCAGAGCTTAAGGGCGGTACCTTTAACCGTGTTTTTAAGGTCAGCACCGAAAAAGGCGAGTACGCAATAAAGATAGTCGGTGATGCCGACAGGGAAGTTCTCACCTATGAAAAGGGGCTTATTGAAACAGAAGCAAAAGTGTATGAGCTTCTGCAGGGTGCCGAGAGCGGATATTTTCCGAAAATCCACGGATACAATTACGGTGACGGATATGAGTATAAGTATCTTATTATGGATTTTGCGGCGGGTACGATGCTTAATAAAACGAAGCTCAGCAAGGAGGAATACGACGGAGTTATGTACTCTCTCGGCAAAGCTATGGCTGAAATTCACCGCATTAAAGGTGAGGAAGGCTTCGGTTATATGCAGTGCGGTCTTAAAAGCACAATGAGAGAAGCTTATCTTTCAATGACGGATAATCTGATAAAGGACGCCCGCAGGAAGGTGAAGGATATTCCTTATGCTGACCGTGTAAGCTCAGCAATTAAGAAAAATATCTCCGCTTTTGACGGGATAACCGTTCCCGTGCTTAATCACTTTGACCTCTGGGGCGGAAATATAGTTATAAGGGACGGCAGGCTCTTCTCTCTTATAGACTGTGAAAGAGCAATGTTCGGTGTGCCTGAGGGGGATTTCATATCTCTTGATTATCTCGCCCCCTTTGATATGGAAAAGAACAGACAGCTTGTCGAGGGGTACAACTCTGCCGCGGAAGAAAAGCTTACCTTTGAGGGCGACAGCCTTAAGCGTTTTTATCTTATGAGATTACAGTTAGGACTGATAGTTTTCACCGAAAGCCATTACCGCTACAAAAAGCTTTCACCAATGTATATCGGAAGCAGAGCTTTTGGTAAAAAGGTTATAAAAAACGCTTTGAATGAGCTTGAAAAATTATAAAAGCACCCTTTTTAAGGGTGCTTTTCCTTACTGCTTGCTACTGACTACTTATTACCTCTTCCTTGCAATATTCAGCAGTCTCACAACCACGGGAGAAAGGAAAATATTTATTGCCATTTCAGCGATGAAGTTAATTCCGACCATACCGAAAATGAGATATGCGAAAACGTTGTCAAAGCCTGCTCCTGCGCCCCATTCCTTGAGGGTGTCAAGGAAGAATACCACACATCCGAGAAGGAATACACCCGTATTTACCACGGGACAAACGAGGGCGGCGAGGATAACGGCAAGAGTACGGTTTTTCTTTTCGATAGCCTTACAGATAAGACCTGCGGCAAGTCCTGCAGCCATACCCTTGAGAAGTACGGTGACAACTGTGCCGAAAACATCAATTGCCAGGAAAGCTGCGGCATCGGTCATAAGCACCGCAACACCGAAAACGAAGCCGAGCCAGGTGCTTATCTTAGGTCCGCACATTGCTGCACCGATTACAATCGGAATAAGCACAAGGGAAATTGAAAATGGACCGAAGCGGATGAACTGACCGAGCATCTGAAGCACGATTACCAATGCAGTGAGAATTGCTCCGAGGGTCAGAGTGCGTATCTGATTTGTATTCTGTTTACTTTTACGCATAATAGTTACCTCCTTGTTTTGGCTGAATTATAGCACTGTGAAAAACAAAAATCAATAAGCTTTTTTATACTTTGGCGTTATATACAAAAATCAGTGAGTTTCGATAACCGCCATATAATAACCTGCTACTTCTTCGGGTGAGGCGGCAGGGTTTTCCTTTATCCACCAGTTTACCGTCTCGCAGAAGGTGCCTATGAGGTGGTGGATAAGAAAACTCTCAGGCACATCGGTATGAAAATCGGTAAGATGTATACGGAAAAGCTTTTTGAGGTAGTCTCTCAGATAGCCGAGAAAAACATCGTGGCTCTGTGAGGAAAGAATAGCTCTTATGTCGCTTTTTTCTTTTTCAAAATGCCACAGAATGTGGGTAAGCTTCGCCTGCAGTGTCACCGATGAGTCGGGGTAGTCGCATATATTGCCTTCGATTATGTGCTCGAAAATATCACCGCACATAGCCTTCAGAAGGGTATCCTTAGTCTCGAAATGGGAATAGAAGGTGCTTCTTCCGATGTTGGCCTTGTCGATGATATCCTGCACCGTAATGCTTTCGTACCTGTTGTTTTTCATAAGAGAGCTGAAGGCTGAAAATATAGCCTGCTTTGTCTTTTGCTGACGTCTGTCCATAGTACCTCCGAACAAAATTTCCGAAATGTTCAGTAAAATACAAAACCGAAAAATCGGTTGTTGAGTATTTAACGGAAAAGGGATAGAATATTATTGAACAAGATGTTCAGTATCTTATTAATTATACTATAAAAAGGCAAAAAGGTCAACAGGAGTGGTACTATGAAAACAGAAAAAAAGATTTTAACCGCATTTTTGCTTAACTCGTCCTTTTCTCTGATTGAATTTATCGGCGGTATTTTTACGGGCAGTATAGCAATACTTTCCGATGCGGTGCATGACGCAGGTGATGCGGTAAGCATAGGGCTTTCGTATTTTCTCGAGCGTAAAAGCACAAAAAATCCCGACGAGAGCTATACCTACGGCTACAGACGTTATTCTGTACTCGGTGCGGCAATAACCGACGGAATCCTTCTCGTCGGCTCATTTGCAGTTATAGCCAAGGGTATTGAAAGAATAATAAACCCTGCCGAAATCAACAGCGGGGGAATGATAATCTTTGCGGTTTTCGGCTTTGTGATGAATCTTCTTGCCGCCTTTTTTACAAGGGGAGGAGAGTCTCTCAATCAGAAGGCGGTAAACCTCCATATGCTCGAGGATGTGCTGGGCTGGGCGGTGGTACTCGTCGGCTCGGTGGTCATAAGGCTTACGGGGCTTTATATTATCGACCCGATAATGTCAATCAGTGTTGCTCTTTTTATACTTGTCAACGCTGTCAGGGGCTTTCGACAGATAGGACAGCTGTTTCTCGAAAAGACTCCCGAGGGGATTGACATAAAGGAAATAAAAGAACATCTTCTCACTATAGAAGGTGTTAAGGATATTCATCATATTCATATAAGAAGCCTTGACGGTGAGGTGTGCTATGCAACCCTTCACGCCGTTGTCATTGGTGATACGGCTAAGGTGAAGCACAGTATCAAGGAAGAATTAAAGGAGCACGGCATCTCTCACAGTACTGTTGAAACTGAGTCTGAGGGTGAGGAGTGCGGCGAGAGGGAGTGTGTTGCAGAAGCCTTACACAGCCACCACGGACATCACCACCATCATCACCATTAAAAAAGAGGGGTACACCACAGGAGGCGTACCCTGTATTTTTACCTTTTTATGTGCTGACGCTGATTTTTTTCCTTCCCACACCGAGGGCGGAAAGCATAATGGGAAAGCCGAGAAAGAAAGGCGCATAGGGCCAGAGACCCGGTCCCGGTTTAGCGTAGCAGGAGCTTGAGTGATTCTCAGGGTTATACCATACTGTAACGGGCTCGCCGATATAGTGAGAATCGGGGATGTTACCCGAGAAAAGCTCGTTACCCTCGTAGGTTACTCCGTCAACGGTATAGCGGTAATAAAGTCGGTATGAGCGGCCATTGTGATAAAACTGCTGAGTGTTAATAAGTACGCCGTTAGCGTTTCGCCAGTCCTTGTATTGCTCGGTCTTGATGAAGTAAAGGGCGACAGAGATCAGTGAAGCCACAAGTAAAACGGATAAAGCTTTTAATATTTTGGTTTTCACAGTGAGGTTTCCTTTGCTGCTTGTAAGAAAATTTTAAGAGGGATTGAATTAAAGTCCGAAGTATACAAGCTTTTTTCGTACACCGAGAATGCGAAGACAGATGAATAAAGCGATAAAAAACGGTGAGAGGGTGAACAGATTGGATTCTTCAGGCTCAGAATAGGAGGATTGAGACGGCCTCTGTGGATTGTACCATATTTTTACAATTCTACCAACATACTCTGTGTCAGAAAGCTTGCCGGACGTATACACATTATCAGCATATCTTGCTCCGTCAACCATATAGGAATAATGGATTGAGTGGAGCCACTTACCCGATGATTTTTGTGTTTGTGTGGCTTCTGTAATTATGCCGTTTGTAGTTTGCCAGGTTGAGTATTCATATCTGGTAGCAAGAATCAGGCAAAGTGAAACAATTAAGGAGGCGAGCATTATGCAGAGAACCTTCTGGTGGAGATGGCGGATTATTGAAATTAACCTTCAGCTGAGAAAAATCAAGTTGATTAATTTTCATCAGATGTCCTCCTTTTTTCGCGTTATCACAAGCGATTAAAGCCGTCTTTGAATTTTTTATTTTTGATAACGATGATGATTGCGGGAATCAGCAGAAGCTGTATAACCGTACCGGGTATGGCGTTGACAATACCGCCTGTCCAGAAAACAGAAAGATTATATTTCTCTGTATCGAAGCCGAGCAGGAAGAAATGAGAAATACCCCAGAAGATTCTGCCGATGATTTTTGAAATGATAAAAGAAGTGTATACGTTGATATTCTTTTTAGGAAGAAGCTCATAAAAAAGGCCTGTAAAAATTCCGTATGCGCCAAGCTCAAAAGCCATGGCAAGAGCAGTAGGGAACATAAGGGGAGTGCCGAAAATAACAGAGCGCAGTACGGGTGCCGCTGTGCCTACAAAAAGACCGTATTTTTTGCCGCATATGTATGAGCAGAGAATAACGGGTATGTGCATAGGGCAGAGCATGGAGTTTATCTGCGGCACCTGACCTGTTGCAAGAGGAATTATAAAAGCAAGGGCAAGAAACATTGCCGAGAGAACAAGGTTGCGGTTTTTCATAGTTGTTACCTCTATAGGTGAAGTGCATTGGTCAGAAAGGCGTTTATTTACTATCACTCAGATTATATAAATAATCGTTGTACGTGCAATAATCATCGCTCTGATAAACGAAGTTATCGCAAAAGTTGAAGGAAGAAACTTTGAGGAGGATATTCGGATCGTTTGTAAAATCTCCTTTGCGGCTGTAAGAGGGAATTTCCCTTTTATGGAATCATTTTACCATTTAAATTTAAATTTATCAAGGCGAAGCCTTGCATATCATCCGCAACTTGTTGCGGTATATCATCAATGCGAAGCATTGTATCTCACCAAGCCGCAGAAGGGTTTATGCACGGCTATGCCGTGATGATATACCATCGCAAAGCGATGGATGATATACAGCCCCGTTGGGGCTGATGATATACACGCTGACGCGTGATGAGATACCAAGCCTGCGGCTTGGATAAAAAAAGAAGTAACTT
>JAZPZK010000008.1:0-15089 GCA_045544675.1 Acutalibacteraceae bacterium | reverse complement strand
GGGGATTTTATCATTTCCTTTAAACGAAAAATATCTCTGTAAAAACTGCTTCGCACCTTAAAATCAAGATAGTTTTGATGCAGAACAAGGCGAAAAGCGCAGAAATCCTTGACGGATTTCGAGCATTTTTAACGCAGTTATACGCAAAAATTGCTGATTTTAAGGCATAACTTCCCTGTGAAGTGCCGCCCGGGTTGCTCTCTGTTTTTTTATCTTGTATCTTGCCATAGCAGAAACTTTGTGGTATACTATATTTTGTGATTTTATCGGATTGCGAGGTGGGCTCAATGGAATATATCGAATATATCAAAGCGTTGATAATCGGACTTATTGTCGGTGTAAGCTCACCGCTGCCGGTTTCGTCCTCAGCGCATTTGTTTCTCTTGAATAATCTGCTGAATTTTTCTCAGGATAAAGCCTCGGTCAGCTTTTACTATTCCTTCTTTATGCTGACGTTTTCTGTGGTTATGCTTGTCAGCTTCAAGAATCTTTACATAAAAACCTTCAGGGGCACAATGAAAAAACAGAAGACCTATAAGCTGAGATTAAGAAACCTGCTCATAAGCAGTGCCGTTTCCTTGGTGCTTTTCCTTCCTCTCGGAAAATACGGCAGCATCATCGACAGCTTTGACAGATTTATGCTTTCCGGGAATTTGCTTAACCCGATTCTTATATGCATTGCCTGCGTTTTTTCGGGTGTTATGCTTATGCTGTGTCTCTGGAATGCAAAGCATACCCGGCAGAAGGGAAAAAAGACGGTAAGCCTTTCTGCATGTCTTAAAACGTCGGTTTATTCATTGTTGTCATATGTGATTCCCGGCTTTTCAAGGGTATCATCCGGCTCAGTCAATCTTATTCTTGAAGACGTTAATCCTGCTTCTGCATTGAGAGAAGCATATTTCTGTTTAGCTCCGCAGCTTCTGCTTGTTAGTTTTATCAGGGTTGTTCTGTCGGTGCTTCGCGGTGTGAATTTTGATCCGATAGCTTTATCTGTAGGAATTATCGCTTCGGCACTCGCTAATTTCCTTGTAATAGCTGTGCTTCGCAAGGTAAGCATTAAAAAGCTTTTCGGATTTTTCGGTATATATTCAATTCTGCTTGGTGTGTCAATAGTGACTCAGGCTTTAATAAATCTGTAATCGGAGGCAAAAAATGGCTGATACTAAAAATAAAAAAACAATTAACTCAAAAAAGAAAAACACAACAAAATCAAAGGCTAAAACAAAAACTGCAGGAAGAAATTCACGCAAAACTCTCAGTCTTCTCGAAGAACACAGAAATCTTGTTATGCTGGCATACCTTGTTTCAGGTGTCCTGATCGGATGCTTTGCCTTTATCAAGGGCTCAAATATATGGTCAGGTATCAGAGCGGCTCTGTTTGCTTTCTTCGGTATTACCATATACCTTTTTGTGGCTTATCTCATTGTTATGGGTATAAAAACTGCGCTTAACAATTTCAAAAGAAGCTTTCTCAAAACCAACCTGTCATTTTTAGCTATAATTATTACCGTAGCTGCTTTTGTTCATCTGTTTTCCTACAATGTCGGTGACGGCGGTATGGATGACTGGAGTGCTAACTTCTCCGATGCAGTTACGTTAGGCTGGAATACAGGTCTCGGCGAGTTTTCCTGGACTTCGGGAATTCTCGGTGCGGTTTTCGGCGGATTACCTCTTGTTGCCTTCGGCAAGGCGGGTGCGTTTATAATTGTATCCGTATGCCTTGTTGTAAGTGTGCTTTACGCTCTCAGAATAAGCGTGAATTCAGTTGCTCAGGCAATTTCAGGTCTTATCAATTCGGGCAAGGATAAGCTTGATGAAACCGAGGCGCAGAGAAAAATCAAGTCTGATGAAAGAAAACGCGAGCGTGAAACAAGAAAAGCTGCCGAGGAAAAGGAAAGAGAAGAAGAGCAGCTACAGCAGGAGGAAGAGGAAACAGAGGGTGAAGAGGTTTTTGTTGATCCGGTTATAATTCCTGTTTCACCTGCCGCAGATGCTTTCGATTTCAATAACACAGAAATTGAAAACGGTCCCAGTATTTCGGAAGGGGACTACAAACGTAAGTTCAGACCCTATCAACCCGGAAGTGAAGTGTTCACTTATCCTGATAAGCAGAGCGTTGCAACTGAGAAAAACGGTACATCAGGCGGTGCTTTCTCTGAAAGCGGACTTATTTCAAACGGCAAATCAAAGCCCTTTGAAACATCTGCCTTCGGTGCAGAAATTGAAGAAGCAAAAGATCTTCCCGAGGATTACATCGAAATTATCGACGATGATGAGGATGACGTGCTTCCTGATTTCGATGAGGACTTTGACAGACAGGGTAAGGAGCTTTCCGTGAAGGATAAAAAGCTTGTTAAGGATGCGGCTGATACGGCTGAAGCAAAGAGAGAAAAGAACAAACAGGACGTTGAGAATTACGTTGAAGAAAAGCCTAAGAAGGAATATGTGCTTCCTCCGATAGATTGCCTTAACGAAGCAAAATTCGGTGCAGAGGTTGATTCAGCCGATGAAATGCGTGTGACTGCACGAAAGCTAGTTGACGTTCTTCAGTCCTTCGGTGTTGAAACAAAGCTTGTCGGTGTTTCAAGAGGTCCTTCAGTAACAAGATATGAGCTTTCACCTGCACCCGGTGTAAAAATCAGTAAGATTACAAACCTTGCTGATGATATTGCCCTCGGACTTGCTTCCTCAGGTGTACGTATTGAAGCGCCTATTCCCAACAAGTCTGCAGTCGGTATCGAGGTGCCCAATAAATCAAGAGCTACCGTAACAATGAGAGAGATGATTGCTTCCGAAGAGTACATCTCCAACAAGAATAAAAACAAGCTTCTTAATGTTGCTCTCGGTAAGGATATTACGGGTAACATTACCTGTGCTGACCTTTCAAAGATGCCTCATCTTCTTATTGCAGGTACTACCGGTTCAGGTAAATCCGTATGTCTTAACGTTATGATTGCAAGTATCCTTTATAACGCAACACCTTCTCAGGTCAAGCTTCTTATGATTGACCCCAAGCAGGTTGAATTTACGGTTTATAACGGCATACCCCACCTTCTCGTTCCGGTTATTTCCGATGCCAGAAAGGCGGCAGGCTCACTTGCCTGGTCTGTAGGTGAAATGGATGCAAGATATAAGACCTTCTCAAGCTGTGCCGTACGTGATATAGCATCCTACAACAAGTACGCTGAGGAGCATCCTGAGCTTAATTTACAGTATATGCCTCAGATTGTTATTTTCATCGATGAGCTTAACGACCTTATGATGGTTTCACCTAAAGAGGTTGAAGATTCAATCTGCCGTCTTGCACAGAAGGCACGAGCTGCAGGTATGCACCTTGTTGTTGCAACCCAGAGACCCTCAGTTGACGTTATCACAGGTATCATCAAGGCAAACATTCCCTCGAGAATTTCACTTTCGGTTTCATCTCAGGTTGACTCAAGAACAATTCTTGATGCTATCGGTGCTGAAAAGCTTCTCGGTAACGGTGATATGCTCTTCAATCCTGTCGGTATGTCAAAGCCGGTCAGAATTCAGGGCGCGTACCTTTCAGATGCTGAAATAGAAAGAATAGTTACCTTTATCAAGGACCAGGAAAAAGCAGAATACGACGACGGTATTATGGAAGAAATTGAAAAGAATGCCGTTGTTGAAAGTAAGAAAAAGTCAGGCGGTGCAGAGCCGGGAGAGGAAAGTCAGTACGATGTGCTTATAGAAGAAGCAATGAACATCATCACAGGTATGGATACCGCCTCTACCACGGTGCTTCAGCGCAAGCTTTCAGTAGGTTATGCAAGAGCTGCAAGAATTATGGATCAGCTTGAGCAGCTCGGTTATATTTCACCTGCTGAGGGTAATAAGCCGAGAAGAGTGCTTGTTACAAGAGCACAGTTCCTTGAAAGCCGTGCGAACGGAACAGAAACAGCCGGCGGTGCTGACGATTACGATATTTTATCCGACTAAAGGAGTTAAGAATGGATTTTTTACCCATTAACAAAAAGGATGCCCTTAAAAGAGGCTGGGACGAAGTTGACTTCGTCTATGTTATAGGCGATGCATATGTTGATCATCCGTCCTTCGGACCTGCCATAATATCCCGTGTTCTTGAAAATAACGGCTTCACCGTGGGCATTATCTCTCAGCCCGACTGGAAGGATTGCAGTGCCTTCACAGAATACGGCAGACCGAGACTCGGCTTCTTTGTTTCGTCGGGTAATATTGATTCAATGGTCGCTCACTATACCGCTTCGAAAAAGAAGCGCAGCGATGATGCTTACACACCGGGCGGTAAGGCGGGCGCAAGACCTGACAGGGCTGTTATTGTTTACTGTAACAGAATCAGGGAAGCTTACGGTGACATCCCTATAATAATCGGCGGTCTTGAAGCCTCACTTCGCCGCTTCGCCCATTATGATTACTGGGATGATAAAATCCGCCGCTCAATTATATTTGACTCTCAGGCAGACCTGATTTCCTACGGAATGGGAGAGAAGCAGACTGTTGAAATAGCTGAAAGGCTCAGGAACGGAGAAAATATATCTGATATTACAGATGTCAGAGGCACCTGCTATGTCTGCGATGTTAAAGATACACCGCTTTCAGGCGCAGAGTGTCCTTCATACGAAAATGTTGTTGCAAACAAAAAGGAATATGCAGTTTCATGCCGTATACAGCAGGATGAGCAGGACCATATCAGAGGAAAGCTTGTAAAGCAGCGTCACGGCAACAAAATGCTTGTTCAGAATCCGCCGATGCCTCCTCTTACAACGAAGGAGCTTGACGAGATTTACGCCTTACCCTATATGAGAAACTACCATCCTTCTTATGAAGCGCTCGGCGGTGTACCGGGCATTGAAGAGGTTAAGTTTTCAATTACTCATAACCGTGGCTGCTTTGGCGGATGTAATTTCTGTTCAATTGCACTTCATCAGGGCAGATATATCACATCACGAAGCAAAGAATCGCTTATTGAAGAAGCTAAGCTTCTCACACGGATACCTGATTTTAAGGGATATATTCACGATGTTGGCGGTCCGACCGCTAATTTCAGACAGCCCTCCTGTGAGAAACAGAAAAATCTCGGCCTTTGTAAGGGTAAAAAGTGTCTTGCACCTAAGGTTTGTTCCAATCTGGTTGCAGACCACAGTGAATATATTGATATTCTCAGAGAAATGCGAAGCATCAAAGGTGTCAAAAAGGTTTTCATCCGCTCAGGTATAAGATATGATTATATGCTTCGTGACAGCGATGAAACCTTCTTCAAAGAGCTTATAAAGCATCATGTCAGCGGTCAGCTGAAGGTTGCACCGGAGCATTGCTCAGCAGTAGTGCTTGAAAAAATGGGTAAGCCCTATATTGATGCTTATGTCAATTTCTCAAAAAGATATTTCGAACTTAGCAAAAGTGTAGGTAAAGAACAGTATCTTGTTCCTTACCTTATGTCATCTCATCCGGGCTCAAGGCTTGAGGATGCAATAGAGCTTGCCTGCTTCCTTAAAAAGAGAAGTATCAGACCCGAGCAGGTGCAGGACTTTTATCCCACACCGGGTACGGTTTCAACCTGTATGTTCTATACAGGACTTGACCCTTACTCAATGAAGGAAGTTTATGTTGCGAAGACGCCTGAAGAAAAGGCTATGCAAAGAGCTCTTCTGCAGTATTATAACCCTGCCAATAAGCAGACGGTTATCAAAGCACTGAAAAGAGCAGGCAGATATGACCTTATCGGTAAGGGTGAAAAATGTCTTGTGAATGACGGTGGCTTCCACTCTTCGGCAAAACCGTCCTATAATAAACCAAAAGGAGCGAAGCAATATGGCAAGAAGAAAAAATAAGAGCAAGAATTCACTTTATCTTTCTTTGCTGATCCTTGTGTTTCTTGCGATAATCGGAACTGCATCAACGGGAATGGACAGCGGTGAAGCTGAAACAACAAAGCCCCGTACAACATTAAGCGGTGTGACCGATGAAGCCGCAGCGATGGTGCATTTTATTGACATCGGTCAAGGCTCTGCATCTTTGGTTGCTGTCGGTGAAAAGGCAATTCTTATTGATACGGGTGAATCTGATTACAGCGACACTCTGCTTGACTATATCAATGCCTGCGGTGTAACTGAGCTCGAATATGTGGTAGCGTCCCATCCTCACTCAGATCATATCGGCGGCATGGTTGATGTAATAGAAAATTATCCCATCGGTACCTTTATAATGCCGGAGCTTTCCGAAAAGAATACTCCCACCACGAGGGTATATGAAAACATGCTCGACGCCCTCATCGAAAAAGAAGTAAATGCTGTTTATTCAGAGGTTGGCGATGTTTATACACTCTGTGAGGGTGTCAGCTTTGAAATTCTCGGTCCTTGTGAACAGCTTTCTGATCTTAACGATATGTCGGTTATTGTCAAGCTCACAGTTCACGGAACAGACTTTATGGTGCTTGGCGACGCTGAAAAGCAGGAGCTTTCATCGGTTTACGGCACTTATCCTTATTCCGATTATAAGTCCGATGTTCTTGTTATGGGACATCACGGCAGCAGTACATCGATTTATGAGGATTTCCTTAACGCAGTTAATGCTGATGTGGCTGTAATAAGCTGCGGCAGAAACAATTCCTACGGCCATCCTCATGAAGAGGCTCTTGAATATGTCGAGGAAGCAGGGCTTACTCTTTACAGAACTGACCTTGAAGGCGACATTATTTTCAGATGCTCTCCCGACGGCTATGAAAGGATGAAAAGCAAATGAAGCTCATAGTTGACAGAATCGAAGAGGGGACAGCTGTTCTTGAAAAAGAGGATTTATCCCGTATTGAAATACCTGTATCGGAGCTTCCTGAGGGCGTTAAAGAAGGAACGGTTCTCTTGTATGACGGCAATTCATACGTGCCTGATACAGATGAAGAAGCGCTCCGTAAGCAGCGCATACTTGAAAAACAGCGTATGCTTTTTAAAAAGACAAAAAAAGATTAAAAAAATCAGAAAAAAAGATTAAAAAATTAGAAAAATCGCTTGCATTTAAAGATTTCTTGTGATATACTCTTCGGGATAACGCACGCAAGGGGATTAGTATGCCCGTTTCGCCTCTCTAAGGTGTGCATGCTTTAGAACCTGCGGTGGTTAAAAAAACAAAAGGAGGACATAACAATGTCAGTAGTATCAATGAAACAGCTTCTTGAAGCAGGTGTACATTTTGGTCACCAGACAAGAAGATGGAACCCGAAAATGGATAAGTACATTTTCGCAGAAAGAAACGGAATTTACATCATCGACCTTCAGAAAACAGTAAAGAAGCTTGAAGAAGCTTATGCTTTCATCAAGGAAGTTTCTGAAAACGGCGGCGAAGTTCTTTTCGTAGGCACAAAGAAGCAGGCTATGGATTCAGTTCGCGAGGAAGCAATCCGTTGCGGTATGCCCTATGTTAACGCTCGTTGGCTCGGCGGTATGCTCACAAACTATCAGACAATCCAGAAGAGAATCAAGAGACTTGCTCAGCTCAAGGCTATGGAGCAGGACGGCACATTCAACCTTCTTCCCAAGAAGGAAGTTATCAAGCTCAACCTCGAAATCGAAAAGCTTGAGAAGTTTATGGGCGGTATCACAGAAATGAAGAAGCAGCCCGCTGCACTCTTCATCGTTGACCCCAGAAAAGAAAGAATTGCTGTTGCTGAAGCTCACAAGCTCGGTATCCCCATCGTTGCAATCGTAGATACAAACTGCGATCCCGATGAAGTTGATTACGTAATTCCCGGTAACGACGACGCTATCAGAGCTGTAAGACTTATTGCAGGTGCTATGGCTGACGCTATCATCGAAGGCAGACAGGGCGAATCAAATGCTCCCGTTGCAGAAGCAACTGAAGAAGCTGCTGAATAATTTTGATTTTAAACCCCGTTATATTTCATTGACGGGGTTTCTTTAAAAATATTATTTATTTCTAGGAGGAATTTATTATGGCATTTACAGCTAAAGACGTTCAGGCTCTTCGTGAGAAGACAGGCGTTGGTATGATGGATTGTAAGAAGGCTCTTGTTGAAGCTGACGGCAATATCGACAAGGCTATGGATATTCTCAGAGAAAAGGGTCTTGCTTCACAGGCTAAGAAGGCAAGCCGTGTTGCAGCTGAAGGTATCGTTGCTGCATTCAACAACGCTAATGTTGGCGCTCTTGTTGAAATCAACTGCGAAACAGACTTCGTTGCTAAGGGTGCACCTTTTGTTGCTCTTGCAGATAAGGTTGTTAAAACTGTTGCTGCTGCTAAGCCTGCTGATCTTGAAGCTCTTCTTGCTACTAAGGCAGTTGACTCCGACAAGACAGTTGACGAAGAGGTTCAGGAGGTATTCCTTGCTCTTCGTGAAAACATGAAGGTTCGCAGATTCGCTTTTGTTGAAGGTCATACAGTGTCATACATCCATGCCGGCGGTACAGTTGGTGTTCTTGCAGCATTTGACGTAGATGATGCAACTGCAGCTAACGACGAATTCGTAGCAATGGGTAAGAATGTAGCAATGCAGATTGCAGCTATGAGCCCCGAATATTTAAGCAAGGCTGACATTTCTGATGAAGAGCTTGCTAAGATGAAGTCAATCACAATTGACAGCGCACTCAACAAGCCCGAATCACTTCCCGTTCCCATCCTCAACAGCCTCACAGAAGAAGCAATTTCTTCAAAGAAGTGGAGCGACGAAGATTCAGAAATCTTCAAGGGTCTCGACCAGAAGCAGAAGAAGAACTTCCCCAACTTCATTTCCAAGGAAGCTATGGCTACACTCGCTGAGATTGCAGTTTCACACAAGGCTGAAATCGTTGAAAATAAGATCTTTGCCGGTCTCGTACAGGGCCGTCTTGCAAAGCAGATCAAGGAAATCTGCCTTCTTGAGCAGGAATTCGTACGTTCAGACCTCTTCGAGGGTAACGTTGGCGGCTACATCAACTCAGTTGCTAAGGCTCTTGGTGCAGAAATCAAGCTCGCAAGCTTCACACGTTTCGCAAAGGGCGAAGGCATTGAAAAGAAGGTTGACGATTTCGCAGCAGAAATCGCTTCAATGGTTAAATAATTTTAGCTATGGAATCCTCCCTTCAAGGGAGGATTTTTTTATTGACTAAATGTGCCTTTGGTGGTATATTCATAATATAAAAGGAGGATGACATATGAAAAAATCTCTTTCAATAATTTTAACTGTTGTTTTATTAATCAGTTGTTTCGGCTCTTTTGCTTTTGCAGGTGATAACAAAACTTCAACCGATTACCGCTACGAAACCAAATTCCGTACTGCAAAGCTTTTTTACAATGATTTTGCACTCATTACCGACGAAACCTGTCCTGTACCGGGACTTGAAAATACAGTGGTTGCTTCAGAAAGCTGCAGCTGTATGACACCTCAGGGCCTTTGCGTAACAGATGATTTTATCTTTATTTCTGCCTACTGCAATGTGAAGAAGTATAAGGCGGAGCTTGAAGAAAACAAAGAATTCGGTAATAACGCTCAGAAGCTTGAGAAAGAGGCAGACCACAAAACCCATAACTCTGTAATTTATATAATTGACAGAGAAAGCGGTGAGTACATCAAAAATATTGTTCTTCCCGATACCAATCATGTGGGCGGACTTGCAACTGACGGTAAGGTTATCTATGTGGCAAAAAGCGCAGATAAGCAAATCAGCGTTATTACTTTAAAAACGATTGAAAGAGCCCTCAATGCAAAATCTCTTTCAGTAAAAGCGAAATATGATTATACTGTCGACTGCGGATGTACCGCATCCTTTGTTACATATTATGACGGACTTCTCTGGGTTGGAGTATTCAATGAAGAAAGTAACGGTGAGCTTAATGCGTTTGCAGTAAACAAGAACAACTATAAGCTTACAGAAAAATATTCACTTGAAATACCTGCTAAAGCAAACGGAGCCTGCTTTACAGAGCTTAACGATGAAATCTGCCTTGTAGTAAACACATCATACGGCAGAAAGAATCCTTCACAGATTTATCTGTTCTCTGTATCAGATTATGCAACAAACAGTATGACGATAAACGAGAAGGGCAGATATATGACCCCGCCCACGGTGCAGAACTGTGATATTTACGATGGCAGAGTCTATTATATATATGAATGTGCCGCAACCTGCTACAGTGAGGTTGAGTCAAGCTTTGATGTCAAAGCTACAACCTGTGCTGTTGACCGGGTTTGCATCGGTGATGTTGAGTGTCTGTTTAACTGGCATAATGAAGACGGAATTATTCTTATGAGAATTTCAGCATTTATTAATGCAGTAAGTAAGTTTTTCGCTTCATTGATGAACTGAAAAATTAAAATATAAAATACCGCTGAACTTGTCTGAAAAGACTTGAACAGCGGTGTTTTTTGTTGTATAATCACTAAGTTCGTTCTGAAAATTTGTAATGATTCACAAAAAGAAATATTTATGCACGAATTATTTGAAATATGCACTAATTATGCATAAAACTATTGACTTTTAGTAAAAATATTGTATAATAATTTAAGAGTTGTGTATAAAAGAGGTATATTATGATTAAAGTATTCATTGACGGGCAGGCGGGTACAACGGGTCTGCAGTTAAAAAAGAAGCTGACAGCTCATCCTGAGGTTGAGCTTGTTGAGATAGACGAAACTCTGCGTAAGGATGAAGCTGAGCGCAGCAGACTTATGAATGAGTCGGATGTTGTTTTTCTTTGTCTTCCCGATGCTGCGGCGATTGAGGCGGTTAAGCTTGTTACAAATCCTGATACTGTGATAATAGATGCGAGTACCGCACACCGTGTGAATGTCGGCTGGACCTACGGCTTTCCGGAGCTTTCGGCAAAGCACAGAGAGGCAATATCCCATTCAAAGAGGATTGCAAATCCCGGATGTCACGCTACAGGTTTTATTTCGATAGTTTACCCGCTTGTTGCAACAGGGGTAATGTCTCCCGATTATCCGGTTACTGCTCATAGTATTACGGGCTACAGCGGTGGCGGAAATAAAATGATAGGCGAGTACGAGGCTCAGGACAGACCTTGTGAGCTTAAAAGTCCCCGACAGTACGGACTTACACAGATGCATAAGCATCTCCCTGAGATGGTAAAGGTTACCGGTCTTTTTAACGAGCCGGTATTCAATCCGATTGTCAGCGATTTCTATTGCGGAATGGCAGTTTCTGTACCTCTGCATACGTCTCGACTCAAGAAGAAGCTCAGTCTGTACGAAATGAAGGAGCTTTTTGTGAGATATTATTCAGACAGTACCTTTATATCGGTGCACAGCGGACCTGAAAACGGATTTTTACCTGCAACGGGACTTGAGGGTACAAATAAGCTCAGAATATACATCTGCGGAAATGATGAAAGAATGACGATTACCGCAGTTTTTGATAATTTAGGAAAAGGCGCTTCATCTGCAGCAATTCAGAATATGAATATTGCGATGGGATTTGACGAAGCAACGGCACTTTAAGGAGGCAGATACAATGGAATTTATAAATGGCGGTGTTACTGCTGCTAAGGGCTTTACCGCATCGGGTATTCATTGCGGAATAAGAAAAAACCAGATAAAAAAGGATCTTGCAATGATAAAGAGTGAGATTAAGGCAGCGGCAGCAGCGGTTTACACTCAGAATAAGGTTTACGGTGCACCTATCACCGTTACAAGAAACAATATCAGCGACGGATATGCACAGGCAGTTATAGTAAACAGCGGTAATGCAAATACCTGTAATGCAGACGGCGTAGAGAAGGCTGAAATGATGTGCGAAATTGCGGCAAAGGCTCTTTCTGTTGATAAGAAGGATGTAATTGTTGCTTCAACGGGTGTTATTGGTATGACTCTTGATGTAACACCTATTGCCGAGGGCGCACCTGCGCTCGCTTCACAGATGAGTGAAGACGGTGGCAAGGATGCGGCTGAAGCGATTATGACAACGGATACAATCTCAAAAGAGGTTGCAGTTGAAATAGAGCTTGGCGGTAAGAAGGTAAGGGTAGGTGCCTGTTGTAAAGGCTCAGGTATGATACATCCCAATATGGCAACAATGCTTTGCTTTATTACTACTGACTGCGCAATAAGTAGCGTAATGCTTCAGAAGGCTCTCTCTTCTGTTGTCAAGGATACCTTCAATATGATTTCTGTTGACGGTGATACATCAACAAACGATATGGTTTGTATTATGGCAAACGGCAAGGCTGAGAATGCTGAAATTACAGAAGAAAATGCAGATTTTGCTCTTTTCTGCGAAGCTCTTATGGCAGTTTCTGTTAAGCTTTCACGCCTTATAGCAGGTGACGGTGAGGGTGCTCAGAGGCTTCTTGAATGTAAGGTCACAGGTGCGCCTGACGAAAAAACTGCAAAGGATATCGCAAAAAGTATAATCTGCTCATCCCTTGTTAAAACCGCAATGTTCGGTGCCGATGCCAACTGGGGCAGAATACTCTGCGCTATCGGATATACTCCCGGTGAATTCAGTGTTGATACAATCGATGTGTACCTTTCCTCCTGCAAGGGTACCGTCAAGGTCTGTGAGAAAGGATTCGGTATTGAATTCAGTGAGGAGAAGGCAAAGGAAATCCTTCTTGAAAGCGAAATCAATCTTCTTATTGAGATGAATCAGGGCAAAAATGAGGCAACGGCATGGGGCTGTGACCTCACCTATGATTATGTTAAGATAAACGGCGACTACCGTACATAAGAGGTGCAGAAAAATGGCAGAAAAAAATATCAGTGATGCAATGAAGGCACGCGTTCTTACGGCGGCGCTTCCCTATATTCAGAAGTACTACGGAAAAACTGTTGTTGTAAAATACGGCGGAAATGCAATGATAAATCCGGAGCTTAAGAAAGCGGTTATGAGTGACATTATCCTGCTTTCTCTTGTCGGCATTAAAATCGTACTCGTGCACGGTGGCGGACCTGAAATCAGCGGAATGCTCAATAAGTTAGGTATTGAGTCAAAGTTTGTCAACGGACTGAGATACACCGATAAGGATACAGCAGAGATTGTGCAGATGGTTCTTTCGGGTAAAACCAACAAGGACCTTGTCTCACTTATAGAAGTCTGCGGTGGCAAAGCAGTCGGACTTTGCGGAATTGATGGAGCTATGATCAAAGCTGAGAAGCTCGATGACGGATTCGATTACGGCTATGTTGGCGAGATAACTGAAATTGATCCGAGACCCATTATTAAGGTGCTTGAGGAAAATTACATACCCGTTATTGCAACGGTAGGTATTGATGCTGAGGGTCAGGTATATAACATAAATGCCGACACTGCGGCAGCAGAAATCGCATCAGCACTTAACGCTGAAAATATAATCACTCTTACCGATATTCCGGGACTTTTAAGGGATGTCAGCGATGCTGAGTCGCTTATTCCCGAAATTCATGTTGACGAAATTGAAGGTCTTATTGAAAACGGTGTTATTTCAGGCGGTATGATACCCAAGGTGAAGAGCCTTGAAAAAGCGGTGCGTGAGGGCGTTAATAAGGCAGTTATGATTGACGGCAGAATACCTCATTCGATTCTTATTGAAATGTTCTCCGACGAAGGTATCGGTACTCTTATGACAAAGTGAGGCAAAACTATGAGTGAATTTGATAAAATAAAAGCTCTTGACGATGAAAACGTCGCGCATACATACGGACGCTTTCCCGTTGCGATAAAAGAGGGAAAGGGTGCAACCTGCTACGATTTTGACGGCAGAAAGTATATCGACTTTTCAAGCGGTATCGGAGTTAACTCTCTCGGCTTTTGTGATGAAGGCTGGGTTAATGCTGTAACAAAGCAGCTTAATACTCTTCAGCATATTTCAAATCTTTATTATACCGAGCCTTGCGCGAGGGCCGCAAAGCTTCTTTGCGAGAAGACGGGTATGAAAAAGGTGTTTTTCTCAAACAGCGGTGCAGAAAGCAACGAGGGTGCAATTAAGTGCGCAAGAAAGTACAGCTACACAAAGTACGGGGAAAACAGAAGCAAGGTTATAACTCTTGTAAATTCCTTCCACGGCAGAACCGTAACAACACTTGCCGCAACGGGTCAGGATGTTTTTCATAGGTACTTTTTTCCTTTTACCGAAGGCTTCGAATTTGCACCTGCAAATGATTTCGAAAAGCTAACAGGGCTTGCAGATGACAGTACCTGCGCAATTATGATGGAGCTTATTCAGGGCGAGGGCGGCGTAATGCCTCTCGATGCTGACTTTGTAAAAAAGGTTGAAGCCTTCTGTAAGGAAAAGGATATAATACTCATAATTGATGAGGTACAGACCGGTGTGGGCCGCACGGGCAAGCTTTTCGCTTTTCAGAATTACGGCATAACACCCGACATAGTTACAACTGCAAAGGGTATCGGCGGGGGACTTCCTCTCGGATGCGTTATGTTCGGAGAAAAGACGGAAGCAACCTTCGGACCGAGTGACCACGCAACAACCTTCGGCGGAAATCCCGTTGCAACAGCGGGTGCGGCATATATTCTTGAAAGGCTTGATGATATCTTCCTTGATGAGGTAAAAGCAAAAGGGGAATACATTACAGAAAAGCTTTTGAAAATGCCCTATGTTGAAGGTGTAGACGGAATGGGTATGATGCTTGGTGTAAGGCTGAAAGACGGCATAATAGCATCAGAAATCGTTAAAAAAGGCATTGCTAACGGTGTGCTTGCCCTGACTGCGAAAACAAAGCTTCGTCTTTTACCGCCTCTTACAGTCAGCTACGAAGAGCTTGATGAAGGTCTTAAGGCTATTGAAGCAGCGCTCAGCGAATAAATATAAGAGGGGAGCAATCCTCTCTTTTTTATTCATTTTATTTGCAAAAACAGTTGATTTTTTCTTTTTGATACTGTATAATATCATCTGTTGCATAACGGGGTGTGGCGAAGTTTGGTATCGCGCTTGGTTCGGGACCAAGAGGCCATGGGTTCAAGTCCCGTCACTCCGACCATTTACAGAAAAGTACTCACTTAAAAGTGGGTACTTTTTTATTTGGCCGATTGGTCCCGAACCAAAGTGAGGGACCAGGTTTCGGAGCCGACCGCCGCCTGTGGCGGATAAAGGAAGGCGGAGAAAGAAGAAAAATAAGGAGTATCACGAAGCGCTCCAAGCGAGTGAGA
>JAZPZK010000007.1:0-9132 GCA_045544675.1 Acutalibacteraceae bacterium | reverse complement strand
TGGGAAAAGCCCGCAGAGGACAGCGAAATCAAGTTCTTTGCTTCCGACGGCAGTGAGCTTACCGTAAACAGAGGTAAAAGCTATATCGGTGTTATATCCGAGGGTAAAACAAAAATTTCATAAGAGGTGAAACGATGATTCTTTCCCGCCTTAATGACGATGTATATCTTTCTACGGTCAATTTAGCAGGCACTCACGACAGTGCAACTGCTTTTGTTGCTATGGAAAAAATGTGCCGCTGTCAGAAGCTTACCGTCAGTCAGCAGCTTTCAGCAGGAATACGGCTTTTTGATATACGTCTTTACAGAAAGGGCGGGGATTTTTATCTTTGCCACGCCATAGCGGACTGCTTTGAGGATGAAGAAAAAACAAAAAAGCTTACCTTTGACACTCTGCTTGACCTGTTTTACAGCTTCCTCAGAGATAATCCCCGTGAGACGCTCGTTCTCAGCATAAAGCAGGACAGAGGAATACAGAATAAAGGCTTCTTCACAGCCTTTTATGAGAAATACATAGCAGAAAACGAAAGTAAATGGTATCTTGAAAACAGAAATCCTCTTCTCTCACAATGCAGAGGTAAGATAGTACTGATGCGTCGCTGTAAGAGAAGGAAGAGCTTTCTTCAGAGGGAAAGTTGCGGACTTGACTTTTCTGTCTGGAAGGATCAGGACTCAAAAAAGAAATTTCATCCGGAAAAGCTCGTTTTGTGTAAGGGGCTGACCGCTGTGATTCAGGACAGATACGGACTTCCCTATGAGGATAAATGGGAAAAATGTGCAAGACCCTTCCTTGATTCCTGCCGAACCTCTGAAACAGAGTTTGCGGTGCATTTTATCTCAACCGCTTGCAGAGAAAAGGGTGCTGACCTGAGAAAAGGTGCAGATATATTAAACGGCAGATTTATGCAGTACCCCCTGAAAAAGGGTGCAGGTTGGATATTCGTTGACTTTGCCGATGAAAAGATAATCTCAAAAATTATGAATTCAAATACGGAGGAAGAATAATGAAGCTTGCAGTTTTAGGCGGTGGCGGTGTCCGTTCACCCTTTCTTGCAAAGTCAATAGCCTTAGGCGCAAGAGAGATAGGAATAACCGAAACGGTGTTTATGGATACCGATGAGGAAAAGCTTTACATATACGGAAAAATTGCGAAAAAGATTTCTGAGCTTATCGACCCTGAGCTGAAATTCAGCCTTACATCAGACAGTAAGGAGGCTCTCACCGATGCGGATTTCGTTATCACAACAATCCGTGCCGAGGGAGACAGAGGCAGAGTTTTCGATGAAAGAACTGCTCTGAATCTCGGTGTGCTCGGTCAGGAAACTACGGGTGCAGGCGGCTTTGCAATGGCTCTGAGAAGTATACACACTCTGCTTGATTACTGTGAGCAGGTAAAGAAGTATTCCAAGGAAAACGCACCGGTTTTCAACTTCACAAACCCCAGCGGACTTGTAACTCAGGCGCTTCGCACAATGGGCTACGATAATGTATTCGGCGTTTGTGATGCACCGAGCGGATTTTTGCGTCAGCTTCGTGAAATGACGGGAAGAAAGGATCTTAAATGCGAATGCTTCGGTCTTAATCATCTTTCATGGTTTACGGATTTTGTGAGCGAGGGTAAGAATGTCACCGATGAAATTCTGAGTCATCCCGAGCTTTACAAAAAGAGTGAAATGCGCCTTTTTGATAAGGGCATAACAGCTCTTTCCGATAACTACCTGCCCAATGAATATCTTTATTTCTACCATTACCGTGACAGAGCCGTTAATTCCGTTCTCTCAAGCGAAAAGACAAGAGGGGAGACCATCCTTGAAATAAATGAGCATATGCTTGAGGAAATGAGAACAATAGACATTGATAATGATTTCGAAAAGGCATTCGCTTGCTTTATGACCCATTACGCTATGAGAGAAAACAGCTATTTTGCTATTGAAAGCGGCAAGGCAAGGGAGGAAAAATTCCCCACACCTACCGTGGAAGAATATATTGCTCAGCCCGAAAACGGAAGCTATGCCGCAGTGGCTCTCGACTATATAAGAGCCGTCAATACGGGCAAAGAGGTGCAGATGGTCCTTTCCGTACCCAATGACGGAGCAATGGATTTCCTTAAGGATACAGATGTATGCGAAATCACCTGCACCGTTGATAAAAAGGGAGTACATACCCATAAGATAAAGGATGTACCCGAAATGCAGAAAAACCTTATCTGTGCCGTTAAGCACTATGAAAATCTCACCGTTGAAGCTATAATGGAAAGAAGCAGGGAGAAGGCGGTCAAGGCGCTTACGGTACATCCGCTCGTATGCTCTTATCCCATAGCCGAAAAGCTGGTTGATGCCTATGCGGCAGAATACAAAAAATATATCGGGGAATGGGAAATCTGATGCTGCTTCTTAAAAAGACGGTGGAGGTAACTCCCGAAAACGAAAAAACAAACATCCCCCTGAGTTTTACTTTGCCTGAGGGAATGCAAAAATTAGTGATAGACTATTTCTATTCACCAAAGGAGCTTACGGATAAGGCAAGCTGCGAGGTGCTGATAAAGGAGAATATCCTTCGTGATGCAGGCGATGAAGCTGACGAATATACCGATTACGATGAGTATATGCCACTTAAAAACCTCATTACCTTGTCACTCTCTTCTCCGAAAGGTTACATCGGTGCGGCTCACAGACAGGCTCAGAAGCAGCACCACGAAATAAGCGAGGACTTTGCCTCGGTGGGCTTTGACAAAACAGAAATAACGGCAGGGGAATGGGTGCTTCAGCTTAACCTTCACGCCGTTGTTACAGATAAATGCAGCTGTGAAATCGAGGTGAGTGCCTATGAATAAGAAATGGTACCCCTGTGAGCTTCACTGCCACACTCATCACTCCGACGGAGATTTTACCGTAGCCGAGCTTATCTCAACCGCAAAGGATAGAAGGCTCTGCGGTATATGTCTTACCGACCACAACACAATGTCGGGTCACGGTGAAACGGACGGAGAAAAGGAGCTTGCAATTTTAAAGGGCATAGAATGGACAACCTATTTCGGTCATATGCTTGTGCTTGACTGCAAGGCTTATGTTGACTGGCGTGATGCAGTGCCTGACAATATCGACGAAAAAATCATGCAGGTAAAACAGCAGGGCGGACTTGTGGGTATTGCTCATCCCTTCCAGCTTGGCACACCTATCTGCACCGGCGGACGCTGGGATTTCAGAGTGCACAACTGGAATAACGTAAACTATATGGAAATCTTTGCCGAGGGCGCGCCCTATTTCAATACGCCTAACCGAAAGGCGAGACAGTGGTGGCACAGTCTTCTTTCTGAGGGCTACAGAATCACACCCACAATGGGACGTGACTGGCACAGAGCCACAAAAAACATTTATCACTCTGCCTGCACATATCTTCTTATTGAGGGCGATATTACCGCCCCGAAGATTAAAGATGCAATAGAAAAGGGCAGAACAACCGTCAGCAACGGTGCGCTGATGACCTTCACGACAGATAAGGGTGAAACAGTCGGTGACACAGTAGAAAGCGGCAGAATTACTCTTGATATCAGCATCGATATGAGCCGACACGCTCTTCTCGAGGGAGAAAGGGAGATTGTTCCGAAAAAAATAGTCATCTGCTCAGCTGATGGCGAAAGGGAATACCCGATAAGTGACAATATAACCTTTGAGGCGAAGGAAAACAGCTGGTACTCGGTTGAATTGTGGGGAGACACAGACGGCAGGGAGAATACTCTTCTTTGTCTGTCGGCACCCTTTTATACAAAATAAATAAAGGAGAAGAATTATGACAGAAACTAAAACGGAAAAGCGGTATGTAGGCGTCAAGGAAACGCTTATATACGGCATAGCCAACGGCGGACAGTGTATAGGCTATAACATTATGAGGGCTCATATGTCCTTCTTCCTTGTTGCAGTTTTCGGCGTTAAGGAGTGGGCGGTATCGGCGATGATTCTTGTTATGGGTTTCTGGGATGCCTTTAACGACCCTATTATGGGTGCTATAGTTGATAAAACAAGAACACGCTACGGTAAGCTTCGTCCATACCTTATATTCACACCTATTCCTCTGGGTCTTGTTACTGTGCTGTTCTTTGCAGGTCCCTTTGTTATGGGTGATGCAACTCATTTTGCCAAGGTTGTGTATATGTGTGTTACCTATTTCATCTGGGAATTCTTCTACACAATCGGCGATATTCCCTTCTGGGGACTTTCAGCGGCAATTTCACCAAATCCCCTTGACCGTTCAAGAGTAATCAAGTCAGCACGACTTATTTCAGGTATTATCGGCGGCCTCGCTTCTACTATTATAACTGCCTGTGTTGACCTTGGTAAAAACGGAATCGTACCGATTAACCTTGCATTCCTTGTTATGAGTATTGTTGCAGGTACCTTCGGTATGTGGCTCTTCTCTCTTGCGGGTACTCACACCAAGGAAAGAGTAGTCCCCACAAACAATGAGCCTAAGATAAGAGACTGCTTTAAATTCCTTTTCACAAACAGACCTCTTCTCACCCTTGTTTTCTCAGACCTTATCGCAGTTCTCGAGGGTATTGCAGGTATATTCAGCGTGTATTATTATACCCTTTGCCTCGGTATGAACAGCCTTTCGATTATCGCAGGTCTTCCCGGTACCATAGTCGGCTGGGTTACATATCCCGTTATGGAAAAGCTTGAAAAGCGCTTTAATTCAAGACAGATTGTTGTGGGAGCAACCTTTTTCCACGCCGCAGTTACTGTTGTGGTATTCCTTATAGGTATGAATTTCTACACCAAGCCCATTGTTATCGTACCTCTTCTTATGATTCTCAACATATCAAATGCATTCAAGAGTTCAATTAAGTCAGTTATTCCCACTAAGATGTACGGTGAAACAATTGACTATATGGAGTGGAAGACAGGCGAAAGAAACGAAGGTATGGCATTCTCAGCTCTTACTCTTATAGGAAAGCTTACATCCTCACTTGCAACTGCTATGGGTACTTTCCTTATTCCTCTTGTAGGTCTTGTAAGAGACGAAAAGCTTGATATGATGGTAATTTCTCCCGATTCACCAATCAACACCCAGTTCTGGCTGTGGGCTCTTATTACAGTAATTCCCACCCTTCTCGGTCTTCTTGCACTTATTCCCTATAAGTTCTATGACCTTGACAGCGAAAAGCTCGAGAAAATCCGTAAGGAAATTCTTGAACGCAGAACAAATGCAAAGGAGGCATAAAAATGGATAATAAATGTCCCAAATGCGGAGTAAAGCTCAAAATTACTTACCTTAAGCCCGAGTGTCCCGAATGCGGCTGCGACCTTAACTATTACGATTACGAAAACCGCCTTGAAAAGGATGCAGAAAAGGCAGAGGCTGAATTCGAGTGGCTCAACAGAATGCTCGATAAATTTATCAGACCGATACTCAATATATTTAAGAATAAGAAATAAGCAAAAAAGGTCACCGCTTCGTCGGTGACCTTTTTTAGCAGATGGTTGATTCAAAAAACTACATACAGTTACCACCGAATAAAGCTTCGGTCAACATTTCTGCCTTTATTATACTAATCTCCTTAATGGCGGGTAAAGCCTTATAGCTTTTGAACTGTCCGTCGCAATTCTGCATTCTGCACTTTGCATTCTGCATTTAAAAAAACCGACGGAATATCCGTCGGTTTTTTTATCAATGCTCACCGCGTCCCTTTTCAAGAGCAACCTTTTCCTTGTGCTCCTTGGGTCTGATGTCGCCTGATTTGGTGAGGGCAATCTTTGTCATCATAGGTCCGAAAAGCTCATAGATAAGAACGCCGAAGAGAACGATGTTTCTTATCATAATGCCTTCATCACCGAATCCGCTGTTAAGTACGGTAATAGACATACCGAGAGCAACGCCTGCCTGAGGAAGAAGTGTGATGCCGAGATATTTCTGAATGTTAGGCTCGCACTTTACAAGCTTTGCACTGAAGGAAGCGCCGAAGTACTTGCCGAGTGAACGGAAGATGATGTATACAACACCGATACCGATAACCGAAAGGTCCTTGAAAACCTCAAACTCAAGCTCTGAGCCGCTGAGTACGAAGAAGAGAATGAAAAGAGGAGCGGTCCAGCGGTCGGTTTTTTCCATAAGGTTTGCGGAAAATTCACACATATTGCAGAATACTGTGCCGAGCATCATACAAACGAGAAGGGGAGAGAAGCCGAGATGTACGCCACCGATTGTCCAATGCATTTTTGAAACGGCAACGGCAAAGATTATTGCGGTAACAACGAGAGCCTGTCTCTTGCTTCTTGAGAAGAAAAACTTTTCCGAGAAGGAGAGCATAGCACCCATAATCGCACCGATAACGAGGGAGCCGATAATTTCAACAATCGGGTCAACAAGAATTGAGAGAATGCTGAATTCACCGCTTTTCATAGCCTTTGCAATTCCGAGAGAAACTGCGAAAATGATAAGACCTACGGCGTCGTCAAGAGCAACGATGGGAAGCAGAAGGTCGGTAAGCTTACCCTTTGCCTTATACTGCTTTACAACCATAAGTGTTGCGGCAGGTGCGGTTGCAGATGCGATAGCACCGAGAATGATTGCAGTTGAGAAGGGGAGCTTATCCTCACCTAAAACGAAGTGAAGTCCTATGAGGGCCGCATCAACAAGAAGCGTTGCAACGATAGCCTGAATTATACCGATAACCGTTGCCGCCTTACCTGTTTTTTTCAGCTGTGAAATACGGAATTCGTCGCCGATGGCAAAGGCGATAAAGCCGAGAGCGATATCGTTGAAAAAGCTAAGGGCACTTACCTCCTCATGGCTTGTAAAGCCGATGCCCGTAATACCCAAAAGACCGAGGCAGTAAGGTCCGATAAGAATACCTGCAATGAGGTAGCCGGTTACTGCGGGGAGCTTGAGGGGTTTAACAACTCTCGACATAAAAAGACCTGCCATAAGGGCAATAGCAATGCCGAGAAGGGTTTTCATAATATTTGGTTCCATAATACTACCTTCTTTGATAATGGAGTTATGCTTTTTTCAGCGTTGATATTATAGTTTTTTGACCTTAAAAAATCAACTGCAATATTAAACAATTATAACTGTCTTTTTGAAAGTAATTTGCACAAAATAACGGATTATGTTTTGTTTATGTTGTATAAGTGACCATGATTGATATACAGTGTGGCTTTATATAAACCGTTGGGCATAGCCGCAACGTCGGCAAAGGTCGTGAACGGCCTTTCTTTTGCTGAAGCCTTCGCATATACTGAGGGCAAGAGGTGAACTGAGAATTTCGTCAATGCTCTGAGCAAAGATGTTGCCGAGAGCAATTTCACCGTCGCTGTCAAGGCAGCAGGGGACAACCGTACCGTCGCAAAGAATTCCGAAATGGTCACGAAGACCGTAGCAGAAGACCTCTTCGCCCTGTATGTCGGCATTTTTGTCGGGCCATTGGAATCTGTCGCCCCATTCAATGTGAAGCTTGTCTCTTATACGAAGGCCTCGGGTGTTTTCTGCCCACTCACCGTCAAGGCAGGCACGTAAAAGCCTGAGAACGGCATCGTTTCTGCCCTCGTCAAAGCCGTTGTTCCATAATCTCATCACAACGATTATACCCTTTTCAGAAGCGGCATCGGCAAAGCTGATAACCTCTTTCAGATAAGCCTCCTGCGCCGCAGGATTATCCTCTTCAAAGCTGTGAAGAGATACATTTACTTTATACACTCCCGAGTCGATAAGCGCGCCGCCCTTCTTGGCGAGAAGTGTACCGTTGGTGGTTATTACCGAGTGAAAACCCCTTTCCGACGCCTCTTTAATAAACAGGGGCAGCTCGGGGTGAATCAGAGGCTCACCCATAAGATGATAATATACATACCTTGTTTTGCCGCCGAGCTTATCAAGGATTTCTCTGAATTCATCGGGGGACATGAATCTGCCCTCACGGTTGTGCCCGTGGCAGAAAGAGCAGCTCATATTGCAGACGTTTGTTATTTCGATATATACACGTGAAAACATATACAGCTCCTGAAAAAATATACTGAGCCGATTATACATTATTTAGTTTGTTTAATCAAGGGGAAGCAAAAAGACAAGGGCTGTTCCCTTTGTTCGGACGAAAGCTGAGTCTCAGCTTCTCTGAACAATAATTCAGAGATAAAGGCGCAGAACTGTCCTGTGTGTTACCGGAAAAGTTCTTAAGATTTTCTTAATATAAAAAACGATTCTTGACAAGCAAAAAATCAGGTGATAACATATGGTTGAAAGCAACAGGTTGACGGTTAGAAGCAAAGACATAGAACCGTCCATTGTCTTCATTAATCGATTCAGCAAAGGACGTAGATCTCAATGAAAAATCGAGTGAGTTCTTCTGGGATACTGCATATAGTTTAGGAGGCAGGAAATGAAATATATTTTGAAAAAAATATTAGGGTTCATCATTCTGTACACCACATTGATGTTTTATATGTGTTATCTGATGCCTTATCTTTATTTTAAATGTATGGAGATTAATTCTATTATTGCATTAATTAGCTTGTTGTTAATTGCTGCTTTCCCATTGTGCATTGTTTTATCATATAACAAGTATTGTATTAGGAATAACTTTTTCAAGATTATAAATACAGTGTTCTCTTTTTTCATAATGTATTTTTTGTTGATTAATATTCCACAAGATGATTTAGAGGAATGGTTGATAGTTTCTTTTTATATTTTACTTGTTATTATTGTAGATTTAGTATCTTCGATTTATTATATGGCAGAATTTGTAAAAGAAAAAAGGGAAAAGGCAGGGGACGGTTCTCTTTCTTCAGATGAAAAGTAAAAGTTAAGGTTGCTGCCTCTCTTATGAGAGGTGGCAGCCGTCAGGCTGACGGAGAGCTTCTGCAGACTGGAAGAATTTGTTGCTTTCATACAACGGTGAAAGCAACAGGTTGACGGTTAGAAGTAAAGACATAGAACCGACCCCTGTCTTTAATAATAATGGGGTGCTATAGTGGTAAATAAGAGCAGAACGATTATAGTTTGCATACTAATAATATTTATATTGATTTGTGCATCAATCTTTATTTTTGTTGGAATTGGCCGAAATCAAACAAATATTTATTTGAAGTCTATTGAGCAAGAAACAGATGAAGCAGTAAACTGTCTTGTAAATGGTACTTTA
>JAZPZK010000006.1:0-11090 GCA_045544675.1 Acutalibacteraceae bacterium | reverse complement strand
AGGTGCAACTGCTTTAGCCGTCCCCTCGGGGGAAGGTGGCAGCCGTCAGGCTGACGGAAGGGGCCTCAATAGCACCGCAGGTGCAACTGCATTAGCCTCCACCTTTGGGGGAGGTGGCACGACGCAGTCGTGACGGAAGGGGCCTCAATAGCACCGCAGGTGCAACTGCATTAGCCTCCACCCTCGGGGGAAGGTGGCACGACGTAGTCGTGACGGAAGGGTTCTCAATAGCACCGCAGGTGCAACTGCTCTAGCCGTCCCCTTGGGGGAAGGTGGCAGCCGTCAGGCTGACGGAAGGGGCACCCTGCCCTTTCTTCCACACCGACACCCATCCTGACCGTAACCCGAATAAAATAGGCGGGTTGAACTTTCTTGTTTTCACCCGAGCATCCCGCAATTCTGCATTTTGCACTTTGCTTTTTGCATTAAAAAAAAGCCACCCGAAGGTGGCTTTTTATCAGTCTGCGTTTTCTTCTTCGACCTTGTCGATGATTTCCTGAGGAACTGCTTCGCCGTGTTTTACGAACATAATCAGTATAATAGCCAATGCGAACATTATCGGGCTGTAATAGAACAGGGACATATAGGTGCCTGCAAACATTCTGATAAAGCCGTATACGATGGGAGAAGCGATCTGAGCTGAGAAGGTAGCTGTGTAATAGTAGCCGGTGAAGGTACCAACCTTTTCAACGCCACCGATTTCAAGAACAAGAGGAAGTGTGTTAACGGTGATGAACATATTTGCTGCACCGCCGAGAACAAGAACGGGATAAATAAGAACTCTGAGAATAGCAGTTACGCTGTCAACTGTTTCAATAATTGCACCCAGAGCAACCTCAAAGGAATCGGTTTCTGTGCCGAGAATATCGTTTGCTACAGCAATGATATCAGCATAAACACCGTCGCCCTTTGTTTCTACAAGGTATGCATCATACTTTTCGTATGCAGCAACATTTATTACTGTAGCTTCTGCATCGGCATCTGAATCGGATGCAACAGCGGATGCTGCGGCAACGCCTGAGCCGTTCTTATATGCAAGATAGCCTTCAATGCTGAGAACCTCGTCATCTGCAAGCTTTGTGCCTTCAATCTGTGCCTTTGCACTGAGATCAGCATTATATTCATTGATGTTGCCGTCGATTACGATGTATGCATTGTTTACGGTAACATAATCCTTGATTGCAAGACCCTTGCTGCCGAGCATACCTACGAATACGCCGAAGAACACAACGAAAGCTGCAAGGAATACGGAAAGACCTGCAATAATTGTCTTCTTTCTGCCGAACTTCTTGCCCATCTTACCTGCAGGGATAGCTGCAGCACCGGAGCATACGGCAAAGATAAGCATAATGAAGGTTGCTTCGGAGGTAATCATATGAAGGATTTCCTGAGCGAAGAGTGAGAAGAATGTTGTGATAGCATTTGATGCGCAGAAGAGGAAGAAAAGTGTGCCGAGCATAAAAACAAGGCTCTTTCTTTCGCTCTTTGAAAGCTTGATAGCCTTAAGCTCAGCCTTCTTCTGCTTTGCTGCTTCCTTCTGAGCTCTTCTGAGAGCCTTCCGGTCAGCATACTGATTAGCTTCACCCTTGAGAACGATGCTTGTATCCTCCTCCTTAACGAAGAAGAGAAGAACGAGCATACCGATAATCATAACGAGTGAGCCTACAATAAATACATAGGGGAAGGATACAGTTTCGTCTGCCTTGATTTCAGCCTTGCTGTAGCCTGCAAAAATTGTGCAGAGTGCAATACCGATTGTACCTGCAACCATACCTACTGCTGAGCCGAGACCGCCCATAAGGTTGATGATTGCATTACCCTCAGAGCGAAGGTGAGGCGGTGTAAGGTCGGGCATAAGAGCAACAACGGGAGCTCTCCACAATGACATTGAGAAAACAAAAAGAATAACAGTGATCATTGTAAGGGGAAGCTGTAATGTGCCCGATGTGTTAAGAGCCACAATGGGAATAAGAGTGAAAAGAAGTGCCGAAATAGGTGCGCAGCCTACAATAAACGGACGGCGCTTACCAAGTTTTGAATGGCAGTTATCGGAAAGCTTACCGAAGGTGGGCTGGAAGATAACACCGAAAATATTATCGAAGGTCATAATGATACCGATGAAAAGAGGTACCAGAGTAAAGCCGCCTGCAGCATTAACCGTGCTTTCACCCTGTGATTCAGCAAATGCACCTATCCAGGGAATTGCCTTTGCAAGGTCGTTACTGAGCTTTGTAACGAATGCACTCTCTGAAAGAATCTTGTTAAGTATTTTTGTGATATAGGGGTCATAAATCGCCCAAGCTATTGAAGTAGCCATAAAACCGAAGCCGGTAAGTATGGTTTTTTTGACATTCAGTTTTTCCTTTTTGATCTGGTCTGCCATGTCAAAGCTCCTTTCTTTTCATAGTTCTTTCATTATAACCCTTTACAATTGAAAAATCAACTCAAAGTTACAATTTCGTAAATTTAAACCGATTAAGAATTCTTTCTTATGGCTGTAGGGCAGAAAGATAAAACTTGACCCCATATAAATAATGTGATAAAATAAACCGCAGTTATATTATGTAAAAGGAATGCAGCTTTATGCGTAACTATCAGAAAGAACTTGATATACTGACCGATGAGCTATCGGCAAAGGGTGAGGTTCCCTCTTTGCTTCTTCATGCCTGCTGTGCTCCCTGCAGCAGCTACTGTCTTGAATATCTGAGCGAATATTTCCGTATAACGGTTTTCTGCTATAACCCCAACATCCACCCGGCAGAGGAATATTCCCACCGTGTAGCGGAAATAAAACGTCTTATAAACGAAAGTGAATATAAGCATCCCGTTACCGTTATTGAAGGCAGCTTTGAGCCGTCGGACTTCTATAATAAGGTAAAGGGCTTCGAAAAAGAAAAGGAAGGCGCTGAAAGATGCTTTCTCTGCTATGAGCTGCGTCTTGAGGAAACGGCAAAAAAAGCAAAGGAGCTGGGCTTTGATTTCTTCACCACCACATTAACAATAAGCCCCCTGAAAAACGCCGAAAAAATAAACGAAATCGGTGAAAGGCTGGGTGAAAAATACGGTGTAGCCCATCTGCCCTCGGATTTCAAAAAGAAAAACGGCTATAAGCGGTCAATAGAGCTGTCAAAGGAGCATAAGCTTTACAGACAAAACTATTGCGGCTGTGTATACTCTTTAAGATAAATTTAACTTTACCCTGCATAATTCAAACCATACATTTAAAAGGAGATGAGCTTTTTGGACAAGGAAAACAACATACTTGACGAAGAGATGGAAAAGGCTTCTGCTGAAGAAGTGTCTGAAGAAATTCAGTCTGATGCCGAGGTGCTTGCTGAAGCTGAAACTGAAACTGAAGTTGAAGCAGAAACCGAAAAGGATGAGCAGTCAGAGCTTTATGAAGAGCTTGAACAGGTAAGAGAGCTTTTCGAAAAAACTCTTAAGGACGAAAAGGAAAGAGCCGAAAGGAACGACGGTGAGCTTATTCAGCAGCTTGAAGACCTGGAATATCCCGAAGAGGAATCTCCCGCCGAGGAAATGAAGGAATGCGAGCACTGCGGCAATGAGCTTCCCTTATCCTGCTTCTGCGAAGGCAGAGATTACTGTGAGACGTGCCGCGAAAAAATGCGCCGCCGTCCCGTAAGAATAAGCGGTATTCTTACTGTTGCGGCTATGATAATTGCTTTCTTTGCTTCCCTTTACACCTCTATGACATCAGTTATAAACATAACCGACCCTGCATCGGTTGAATATGAATATTTCTTCGAGGGCTTTGATGCATATATGGAAGATGAGATTGTCACCGCTGTCAACGGCTACACAAAATATCTTGAAGCAAGGCAGGGAAGCGGCAACATTTCTATGACAGCTCTGAAGCACACTATAGACTGCTACGACCGTATGGGTGCATACACCTACGCCGCAGAGCTTATAGAAAACTACTTCACCGAAAAAGAGCTGAAGCTCCCCTGGAACATAAAGTATAAGAACATCATCACTAAAAATGAGCAGTATTCACTTACCTATACCGCAATAACAGACCTCATCGGAGCAAACGCCACAGAGGACGGCTACGACTTTGATAAGCTTATTGAAGAAACCCTTGCACTTAAGAACGAAACCGACGATAAGGGTAAGGCAAAATATTCTCACTTCATCATTGATCTTTATACCTTTGATTTCAGAACAATGACCGACTGTGACAATGAGGAGCTTTATTCCTATATTGAAGAAATCGACAAGCAGTACGGCAAAAAGGAGAATTCCCATCTCTCAACTCTCTGCCGCTATGCTGCCCTCACCGGAAGAACAGATGTTGCCGATAAATGCTTCAGCCGTATGATGAAGCTCAACAGCCAGAATACAGATATTTATGCAGCTTACTTTAACTGCTACCGCTTCCTTGAAACTCCCGACACAGACAAAATGAAGGAAATTTGTGACGAAATGGCTGAAATATGCACCGAGCTTTCAACTGAATGCGGTGTATACAATATGGATTATCTCTATAACCTTGCCATAACCTATCTGCTTCAGGGTGAAGGCTCTATGGCAATGGAGGCTATGGAAGAGCTTTATTCCTACATTAATTATTACGGCAGCTATTACAGCGGAAGCTACACAACCTCAACAGTTAACCTTTATGCTCTTGTGGCTCTTTATAACGGCGACACGGAAACCTATGAATGGGCAAAATCCGTTATGGAGGGAAGCGGACATCAGTTAAGCGACCTTGTTGAAAAATATAAGGACGGCGAAATGACCGCCCTTCAGGTACTCACCGATAAAGGAGGAGATATAGCATGACATTCTTATATATAGTTACAAAATATCTGACCTTCCCCGGTGTGTATGTACGCTGCATGTGGGAGCAGATTGTATGCCGTATAACAAAAACTCCCGTTGAGGACACAAGATACATAAGAGACGACGAAATGAGCTCACACATTGACCACGAGCTTATCGAAAGCCCTTCAGGCTCTCTCGCAATAGCTCTTGTACCCTTCACTTTCAACTGCATCGCAGCCTTCTTTTTAGGTCTTTTCCCCTTCTTTTTCAGACCGACGGGAGCAATCGCTTCCGTAAGCACAAGCCTTTCAATGTGGTTCTGCTTTTCACTTTGCTGCAACCTCTTCCCTCAGGTTGAGGATGCACTCAATATGGTTGATAAGATTTATAAGAAGGGCAACATCCTTCAGAAAATTCTCTTTGCACCCTTTGTGGCGGTTTTCTTCATCGGTGCTTACCTTGAAAGATACTGCATAACATTCATAATCGCCGTTGCAATTCTGGTAACGGAATTCATAATGTAACAAAAAGCACCGCTTTGAGGCGGTGCTTTTTTAATGCGCAATGCGCAATTCGCAATGCGCAATCGCGCCCGACGTTGGCAGTGAAAGGTAAGCTCTGCCCGCCACGGTAACCATTTAGGGGCGGCCATTGACCGTTCGTTTGAGTATGGGAGATGCCGTGCGGTCTCCTGATGATTTATGCACCTTAGGTGCAAACAACTTTAGCCGTCCCCTCGGGGGAAGGTGGCAGCCGTCAGGCTGACGGAAGGGTTCTCAATAGCACCGAAGGTGCTACTGCATTAGCCTCCACCTTTGGGGGAGGTGGCACGACGCAGTCGTGACGGAAGGGGCACTCTGCTTTTTATTCTACTCGTGTGGCGGGTTGAACTTTCTTGTTTTCACCCGAGCATCCCGCGATTGCGCATTGCGCATTGAAACAGCTCGGTTTTAAGTTACTTTAAATTAGCATATATATAATGGCAGATGAAAAGGAGGTATGCCATAAAATGAATAACAACAGAACTGTCCTTGTTTGTGTAACGGCACAGAAGTCTTCCGAAGCTCTTGTGAGAGTGGGAAGAACCGTCGCAGAAAAAAGCAAGGCTGACCTTGAGGTTGTGTCTGTACTTCCCCTCTCCAAAGGTGAGGATGCCTTCGATCCGGAGGTGCTGGAAAATATCTACCGTACAGCAAAAAATCAGGGCGGTGAAATGGCAGTTTATTTCAGCGACGATCCTACTCTTACGGTTGTGGCGCACATTGCTAAAAGAAAGCCGGTTATGATTATTACGGGCTTTCCCGGTGAAAACAGCAATGAGTTTATTTCCACCATACGTATGCTTCTGCCCGAAATACCCATCGGTATGGTTGACGGTCAGGAAAAGCTTTACACAATGGTTGCCGACAACAAAAGTCAGAGCAGTGTAAAAATATAGGGATAAGTAATTTGAATTAACATAAAAAAGTGAGACACCTTCCGTTTTTTGCGGAGGGTGTCTCATTTATTTTTATAAAAGACCTACGGTTACGGCACCGACGATGAAGCCTGCGATTGCACAGAAAATGAACTTGCCTGCCTGAATAAGAGTGTCCCTTTTTTTACGTGTTACCGGGGGACGGACTCCCTTGCCTGCTATAAGGCCGGCTCTTTCTCTGATTTTGCCTTCGCTGACCGATGAATATTCGGGCTTGACGAAGAAAAGAATCTTTTCAAAATAATCGCTGCCTGTTTCTCTTACCTCTACCACCTGACGGTTAATTCCTTTTATCATAGTTATATCCTCCGTTGACAATTTGTTCTTCTTTTTTATTCTTGTTTAAGCTCTGTGCTTTTATGCGAAGAAACTTCAGCAGATGCTTTCTCACTCTTCATACCGGCGGTGGGACGACGAAATTTGTAGAATAAAAAAAGAAAATTTTGTATCATTTGAATAATAGTGACTTTTCCGCATTTTCCACACTCTTTTCAACGCTTTTGTGTGGAAAAGTCTGTGGAAAAAGTTAAAAACCGGCTATAAATCTCACTTTTTTTAACATAAAAAGCCCCTGTAAGGTTTTCAACAGGGTGTTGAAAAGTTTTTATATTTCTGTTTCGGCAATTTAACGAGAAAAATTTTTCAGTAAATTTTGTCTATTTTTCCGTTGTAATTTTTGTAAGTGGTAATTTTTTTCGAAAATCATCTTGATACTTTATTTTCTCTGTGTTATAATAACTTAATTTTATTGGAGCGGTGCTTTTTAACGGCAGAAAAGCACTGTTCTGCAAAGAAAAATATTCATCAGAAAGGAAACCTAATTATGGATTACAATTCAAAGTTTGTAAAAGAAGGTCTCACCTTCGACGACGTGCTCCTCATCCCTGCAGAGAGCGATGTGCTTCCCGCTGACGTAAGCCTTGAAACTCAGCTTACAAAGGGCATCAGACTCAACATCCCCGTTATGACAGCTGCCATGGACACCGTTACAGAGTCCAGAATGGCTATTGCCATTGCCCGTGAAGGCGGTCTTGGTGTTATTCATAAGAATATGTCTATCGATGCTCAGGTTCAGGAGGTTGACAAGGTTAAGAGAAGCGAAAACGGTATTATCACTAACCCCATGTTCCTCGCTCCCGATAACTTCGTATACGAGGCTGAAAACCTTATGCACAACTACCGCATTTCAGGTGTGCCCATCTGCGATGAAAACGGTAAGCTTGTTGGTATCCTCACAAACCGTGACCTTCGTTTCCTTTCCGATTACAACATAAAAATCAGCGAGGTTATGACCAAGGACAACCTTGTTACAGGTCATGAGGGCACAACTCTTGAGGAAGCAAAGCTCATCCTTATGAAGCATAAGATTGAAAAGCTTCCCCTCATTGATGCATCAGGCAAGCTCACCGGTCTTATCACCATCAAGGATATTGAAAAAGCAGTTCAGTACCCCAACTCGGCAAGAGACGTTCAGGGCAGACTTCTCTGTGCTGCCGCTCTCGGTGCAACAGCAGACGTACTCGACAGAGCAGCACCCCTTGCTGCTGCAGGCGTTGACGCTTTTGTTCTCGACTCAGCTCACGGACACAGCAAAAACATCCTTAAGGCTGTTGAAAAGGTTAAGGCAGCCTTCCCCCATATTTCACTTATTGCAGGTAACGTTGCAACTGCCGAAGCAACAAAGGCTCTTATCGAATCCGGTGCTGACTGCGTTAAGGTAGGTATCGGCCCCGGCTCAATCTGTACAACACGTGTTGTTGCAGGTATCGGTGTACCTCAGGTTACCGCTATTTATGACTGCGCAGAAATGGCTGCAAAGTACGGCATCAACGTAATCGGTGACGGCGGCATCAAGTATTCAGGCGAAATCGTAAAGGCTATTGCCGCAGGTGCAGCTGCAATTATGGTGGGCTCACTTGTTGCAGGCTGTGAGGAATCACCCAGCGATACAGAAATCTATCAGGGCAGAAAGTATAAGGTTTACCGCGGTATGGGCTCCATCGCTGCTATGAATCAGGGCAGTAAGGACAGATACTTCCAGGCAAACAACAAGAAGCTTGTTCCCGAGGGCGTTGAAGGACGTGTACCCTACAAGGGAACTCTCAGCGAAACCGTATATCAGATGATGGGCGGTCTTCGTGCAGGTATGGGCTACTGCGGATGCGGCACAATCGACGAGCTTAAGACAAAGACTCAGTTCATCCGTATCACATCAGCAGGTCTTATCGAAAGCCATCCCCACGATATTTCAATCACAAAGGAAGCTCCCAACTATTCAATGGGCAACAACTGATAAAATACGGAGGCACTTCACAAAGAAGGTGCCGTCAGACTGTCGATAAAGGCACAAGAACAACAATGCATAGATATACTGAAAGAATCGCAATGAAAAATTAAAAGCAAAAATGCAGAGAAAAAATGGTCGGGACATCGAATCCCGACCATTTTTGCATTGTTTTGCCTTTTTTTCGCCCTCTCGGAGTACCGCTGTACGCCTTCGGGGCGAAGAAAAAGTCATCTTGCCCCTTTCTTGCCAGCCCGACAGACTGTCGATAAAGGCACAAGAACAACAATGCATAGATATACTGAAAGAACCACAATAAAAAATAAAAGCAAAATACAAAGAAAAATGGTCAGGACATCGAATCCCGACCATTTTTTCCATTGTTTTGCCCTTTTTTCGCCCTCTCGGAGTACCGCTGTACGCCTTCGGGGCGAAGAAAATGTCATCTTGCACCTTTCTCAACAGCCCGACAGCTTGTCGAAAATACTTTTTCGACAAGCAAGCGGCACCTTCATAAAGAGGGTGTCGTAATGTTTTTATTTTTTCTGTTTTTTAAAAAAGGAGCAATATTCCGCCATACAGCATTTATCGCACTGAGGTCTTCTTGCAATACACACAGCTCTGCCGTGAAGAACTGCTCTGTGACAGAAATCGTTGCTTTTTGTGGGCGGAAGAATTTTTCTCAGCTGCATTTCAACCTTGAAGGGGTCCTTTGAATCGGTAAGTCCGAGAAGGTTGGTTATTCTTATCAGATGTGTATCGGCAACAACTGCAGGCTCGGAATATACATCGCCCATAATAAGGTTTGCCGTTTTACGTCCCACACCGGGAAGGGATGTCAGCTTTTCTATGCTGTCGGGCACCCTGCCGTCAAAATCGTCTCTGATTTTCTGCGCCATACCTATTATATCCTTGGCCTTGGCTCTGTAAAAGCCGCAGGAATGGATGATTTCTTCAACATCCTTCACATCTGCATTGCAGTAATCCTCAAGAGTGGGATATTTTTCAAAAAGAGCAGGGGTAACAAGGTTAACTCTCGCATCGGTGCACTGAGCCGAAAGCCGAGTTGCAATAAGAAGCTCCAGAGGATTGGATGCAACAAGGGAGCAGAGCGCATCCGGATATTCCTTTTCAAGAGCATCAACGCATAGTGCCGCCTTCTGTTTTTTAGTCATTCATATCCTCCTCTTTTCTGTTTCTTCTCCAATGGAAGAGATATTGCTGGGCTACGCCTTCAAAATTCCTTGTGCAGGAGGGAAGACCCTCCTCATAAAGCTCAGCCATAATTCTTTTTACCCATACGTCAACGGGGAAGGCTTCAAGTCTGCCGAAGCCGTAAAGCAGAGTACATTCTGCAACCTTTGGTCCTACGCCCTTTATTTTCATAAGCTCCTCACGAGCCTTTTCAATAGGCATATTAGCAATTTCCTCAAGGGAAATTTCACCGTTTTCTATCTTCTGTGCCGCATCGAGAATGTATTTGCTGCGAAATCCTGCACGAAGAGGGGCCATCTGCTCAAGGGTAAGCTGCGAAACAGCCTTTGCCGACGGGAAGCTGTATTCACCGCAGCTGTTTTTTTCACCGAAGAAGGCACAAAGGCGGTCTATAATGCCGCAGATTCGGGGGATGTTGTTATTCTGTGAGATAATAAAGGAGCAAAGTGCCTCCCATGGCTCCTGATGAAGGATTCTTATACCGTAAAACTCATCGAGAGCCTGACTGATGTATTTATCGCTGCGGAAATTATCAGTCAGAGCTTTATAATCTCTGTCAAGGTCAAAATAGGGGACCCATATTTCAAGAAAATCCTTTTCGTTTGTGCCGGAAAGGATAATTTTGTTTTCATCGGCGGAAATAACCACGGTTTTTCCTTTTACCGTACCGTAAAAGCTGCCCTTTTCATCCTTTTTCCATCTGAATGCCTGTCCGCAGAAAAGGCTCAGCTCAACGTTGAAGCATTCGGGACAGGTGAATTCTATATTATCATTGTTTACTTTATAATTCATTGTCTTTCTCCGGGATGTTATTTTGATATAATTTTAGCAGAAAGGGGAGCTTTTTTCAAGTACCGTTATAGTAGTAAGGGAATGCCCTTCGGGCGGTTCAATGCGCAATTCGCAATTCGCAATGCGCAATCGCGCCCGGTCTGAGTGAAAATGGGTAAGCTCTGCCCGCCACCTTTACTCGGGTTGCGGCTGTATTGGGTAAGTTGTGCTTTCTCACCTTGATGCTTAATCAACCTTTTACCGTGGTAACGCTCATGCCGCTGGGCACTTCCTTTTGTCGTTTGTGACAAAAGGAAGCAAAAACACGCTTCTGCAACCTGTCCGAAAGCAGTTTCGCTGATATGTTGAATTTCTGCTTTATAAAACATCAACAATTATTTTCCCTTTCAGATATTCCAACCTTGTGGGCGAAACATTTCTCCTCGTCTGCTTTACAGACAGTCGTGAGTTCCATAGCTCAGCTTACTTGAAGGTTTAATAAAACAGACCGCTGGGCTCTACCCTCCATTAAGGCTGTTAAACTTGTCTAATGAC
>JAZPZK010000005.1:0-6590 GCA_045544675.1 Acutalibacteraceae bacterium | reverse complement strand
GCTATATCCAAACTTAAATCATAACCGAATGTACCTTCTTTATACTCTGTTTCAACAACATTATGAACACATACAAAACTTTCAAACAACTTACTCTTATTGAAAATCCCGTACATTCTTCTGCCGATCCAACTGTCAAGGTCATCCATCCAAGGTTGTTTTGTAACAGCATAAGCATGAATTGCTTTTGAAATCAGTTCTTTGTTTTTGCCGTTATACACAACGCTGTCCCAATCACAGTTTACACAAATTACAACTCCGCCCGGTTTTAAAATTCTGTGAATTTCACTTACCAACAACTCTTTATCATGCACACATTCAAACATATCCTTTGTAAATACAAAATCAAAGGTGTTATCAGCAAACTCAAGCTTTTTTGAGCAATTCATCACTTTGAGTTCAATCGGTTTTTTATACTTAATATTCTTAAAGCCTTTATCATTTATATCAACGCCAATCGCTGATTTGATTTTATTTTTGAAAGTCTGCTGAAACTCTAAAAGAAAAGTTGCATCCCGACAACCCAAGTCTGCAATCACAGCACTGTCGGGTAAATCTATTTGCTTAAAAATTTCTTTGACTAATGTTGAATATTTATTACTACTCATTATAAATTACCTCCAAAAGCAAAAATACTGTTAACAGCTATATGCCGTTAACAGTAATATAAAAGATAACCTTTTCTCTATCACTCTATCGGGCACATAGCAAATCAAACCTGTACCCAATACAAGATACAAGCTATTATCGTCTGCGTCGGATAGAGATAAAGAACATACCGGTTTCCTCCTGAATTTTTTTATCATAATATCATAAATCATCTAAGCAGTCAACAACATTTTACGAACAAATAAAAAAACCAAGTCCTAAGACTTGGATTTTTTGGTGGAACAATGTCCGAGGTGTTCGAACATTGCTCCATTGCTGATTTTTCGCCACTAAAGGCTGCTTCAATATCCTCAAGCGGGATGTCATTTATGGTAACAGGCTTATTGCTTGCATTGATAATCAGCGTCAGATGGTCATCATAAAGATAAACCGAATGAACAAAGATGTTGATGATTGCTCTGCGTTTTGCCGTATCATCACCCGGCATCTCGCAGACATAATTAAGAAATGCTAATATCTGAGCTTCACTGAGAAGCACTCTCTTGTTTTGTTCAATAGCGAGCTGTTCCTCAAGCTCTTCTTTTTCTGCCTGACGGCGGTTGATTCGCTCTGTAAGTGCTACTGCATCTCCGCCTTTTTCAATGGACAACCACATATTTTCAATGGCTTCATCAATCTCCTTAATTGAACTTTTAAGATTTTTGATAGAGAGGTTGTCAGGATTTCTGTTGCATTCTTCCGATATCCTTTTAGCGATATATTGCATCTTTTCATCCGTCAGCATTTTAAGGCACTCGTTAATAATAAGGTCTTCAATCAGTTGTTTGCCGATAGACTTCTTTTCACATTTCTTCTTTCTTGCACTCTTGCAGACATAATAGTGATATACAGCTCCCGATTTACCCGTACCGCAAACACCTATCATCATTTCTTTACAATGACCGCAGAAAAGTTTAGTTGTTAAAATATAGGCATCGTCGCCCTTTGTCTTTGCCTGTGCTCTCTTGTTTCTGTTCAAAATTTCCTGTACCCGATAGTATAAATCATCTTCAATGATTCTCGGCATACCACCGGGAGTCTCCTTTCCGCTGTATAAATAATAGCCGATATAGCGTTTGTTACTTAAAAGTCTTGTAAGGCTTGTGAAACTGAATTCATTACCTATTGAGGTTTTAATGTGCCGTCTGTTAAGGTCTTTGATGATTTCTACTTTAGGCTCACCACGGGCATAGCGTTCATAGATTTCTCTGACGATTGCCGCTTCATCTTCATCAACATAAAAGGTTCGGTCTTTTTTGTTGACCTTAAAACCAAGACCGGGGTTACTACCGTTTGACAGACACTTTTCTGCATTGATAGCAAGACCTCGGTTTATCTTCTGTGCCAACTCAACGGAATAGTATTCTGCCATACTTTCAAGTAAACCTTCAACAAGAATGCCTGAAGCATCTTCGGTGATATTCTCTTTCGCAGAGAACACCCTTACACCGTTCTTTTTGAGCTTTGCCTTATAAATTGCACTGTCATATCTGTTACGTGCAAAACGGTCAAGCTGATAAACTAAAACACCCTCAAAGGTGTGTTTTTCACTATCAGCAATCATTCGCTGAAAGTCTGAACGGTTGTCGGAAGTACCGCTTTGTGCTCGGTCTATATATTCACCAACTACCGTATAATTATGGGCTGCCGCATATTCATAACAGATTTTTAACTGTCCTTCAATTGATTGCTCCGTCTGTCTCTTACAAGAGAAACGGGCGTATATAACTACATTCATTTTAATCCTCCTGAATTTGTTGTTTTAATTTTATTTATATTTATTTCTTTGTCGAATGTGTGAAACTCCCCGATACTGTGAAATATCGGGGAGCTGTATATTAAGCATACTCAGGATGCTTTTCTAACCATTTATTAAAATATTCCTTACCAGAATCACTTTCGTAAAACTTTTTGATTTCGGGAACCATTGCCGAGGCAAAAGAATCAAGCACTTCTTTTGGTAATTCAATTTTGCTGTAATCAACGGGAGTAAAAGAGAACTCTCCACGGATATCGGTATCAAGATAATGAATAATATATTTAATGGTATCAATAAACTTCATTCGCATCACCTCGCATCCCTGCCTTGACGGGCTCTGTATCTGCTCTCACAGATTTTCACTATTGCTTCCTCAATCTGTTCGGTTGTATAACTTTTCGGAAAGTATTTTCGTATTCTTTCAGCGGGGATTCTGATTTTCTCTCGCTGATTTGCCTTTTCTTCAGCCAAGATTTCACCTATATGCTCAGGCGTTAAACCTTCCTCTCTGCTGATTGCACGAAGCCTTTGAGCTTGAGATAAGTTTGGAGTAGCATCACAGACACGGATTTCTTCAACTAAATCAGCCTGTTCCACCTCATTCAGATAGGAAAGCTCTACAGCAGGGGTAAAGGCTATTCGTTCTTCATCAACAAGGTCAAGCAGTTCGGGGATAAGGTTTGTCAGACGGATATAACGGTGTATCTGTCGTTCGCTTTCATTTGCTACCTCACTTATTTGTGTTACGCTCCACTTCTCGCCAACTTGGCGAGAAGATTGCCCCTGATGATTTAATGCCTCTAATTTAAGTTTGTAGGCAAACGCTTTTTCCGACGGGAGAATATGCTCCCTGTGCAGATTACTGACAACGAGCATAATTGCCGCTTCGTCACGGGTGACGGCATAAATTAAAGCAGGTACTGTTTCCAGCCCTGCTTTCACTGATGCTCTGAGTCTTCGATGACCTGAGATGATTTCATATTCCTCTGTTGTATTTTCTAACGGTCTTACAACAATCGGTGATATAACACCTTTCTGCTGAATACTCTCTATGAGATTATTCATTTCATCATTATCTAACACCTTATACGGATGTCCCTCAAAGGGATGAATTTTTTCTACCGGGATATTTACCGGTGCTTTTAACTTTTTGTTAGCCATTTTATCGGCTCCTTTCATTTTTATTCTTAATATTTTTGTTGTTACGGTTATTACGCCGTTCTTCGATTTGCCGCTGTCTTTCTTCCTGCTGCTTAACATAGCGGGCATATTCTTCCTGCCTTGCTATTTCAGCCTTGGTAAGATGATTAGGTGGCGGCTCACCTATAAGCTTTGAAACGCTATCAACGCTTCGGTTGAAATCGTATTCGCTGATGTTGTAATTTGTTTCAGCCTTTTGCCTTGCCTCTTTCTCTTTTTTGGGGCGTATTTTCATCCTCTCGGCTTTCAGTTCTTCTGTATCTACATCATCAGCTTGTTTCTCGGTTTCTTGATACTGAACAAGTGTCTTTTGAATTTCTGCTTCCATCCTCTTTTCTTCGGCTTCAAGCTTCGGAATTTCAAACTGACGCATTTTCTCAAAGTAAGGTTTAGCATTAACAATATCCTGCTCGGTTTCACATTCATTTTGTGAGAGAATATTCTGCATTTTGAATTTCATCTCTTTAAGCTCAAATTCATAGTGACCAACCTCACATTTTGCCGAGTTGTACTTCTGTTTCATAACCTTGGGAGTAAGCTTCAGTTTCTTCTTTGCTTCTTTAAGCTTTTCTTCGGTTGTCTTAATATCTTCCTGTAGCTTATGGAAGTACACATAAAACTCATCAGCATCACGGACTTCATTCATAGCCTGATGCTTCATTTTGTTAATGCTCTTTCTTTCACATTCAAGGATAATCATACCGACACGGATACCTTCAAGTGCATCTGCGAGTGCGGGTATGAGCAACTTTGCCGCAGTAATAACAAGCTCCGTAAGTGCCTCAACAGTTTTGCGAAGACTGGTAATCAGGCTGTTATCTCTACGTATAAGAATGTTGATTCTCATTCTCTCTGTGACTTTGCCTTTCTTCTTCATTTTCTTGCTTGAAACACCCTCGTGAATTGTCGGTTGCAAAAGTATTCCTCTTGCCACAAAGCTACGGTGGTCAATAGGCTCAATGTTCTTTTCTTCTAAATCTCTGTTTACAATATCAGCCCACATTTTTCGCCATTCACGCAACTGCTCTTCGCTGTTCCAACGCTCACTTATGGGATTCTGTCTGCCGTACTTTGTGCTTTTGGGGTATTTGTTTACTCTCTCATAACCGTCAGCCTTTGACGGTGGCAGATATACTTTCCTGCCGTCAACATAATATTGATATTGCTTTTCCCAACCATCATTTTTTGCACATAAAAATTCAGAGGCGGTAAAGCCTTGCTCCTTACCGTCTCTGATACATAGATATTCTTTTTCGGTTTTTCTCTGCCAAGTACCGTCAGGGGTTAATGGTCTGACAGTTGCCATAATGTGAGCGTGAGGATTGCCTTCGCCTGTATCGTGAATACAGACATCAACACACATACCGTCACCGGCAAGAGCCTTTGCAAATTCTTCTGCCTCTGCAATCTGCCTTTCACGGCTGACTTCAACGGGCAGAGCAACAATGAACTCTCTTGCCAAACGGCTGTCCCTTGTTTTCTCTGCTTCTTCAACTGCGTTCCATAGCTTACTTCTGTCGCACCATTCGGGCGGAGCGTGTGACGGGAGAAAGATTTTCTCATAGACAAGACCGCCTTTCCGGGTGTAATCGTGTTTTACGCCGTCATACTCGTTAGTGATTTCACTGCAGCTCATATATGCACTTGCGGCTACGGCTGAGCGACCTACACCACGGGTTATGACTTTGGCTTCAAGGTAATAAATTGCGGGTATCACTGTCCTTTCTTAGTTAGTTTTTATTTTTTTGAGTTATATAATGCCGATTCTATGATTCATAGGGTGCAAAATTACAATAAATACTGTATAATCATTGTCATAGGAGGCGATTTCAATGAATGAAAATAAGACAGGAGCATTTATTTCTACTCTTAGAAAAGAAAAAGAATTGACTCAAGCTCAGCTTGCGGAAAAACTTAATGTTACAGATAAAGCTATTTCACGTTGGGAAACAGGTAAGGGAATGCCTGATTCATCTCTTTTAGTTCCGCTTGCTGACATATTAGGCATAACTGTAAATGAATTGCTGACAGGTGAAAAAATACCTGAAGAAACTTTCACTCAAAAGTCAGAAGATAATTTGGTTGTTGCTGTTCAAAGAACTGAAACGGCAGTAAAAAAAGGTAAAACGGTAAAATTCTTCTTAATTGTTGCTGTGATTTTTTGTGTTTTCTCAATATCATTTCTTATTAAAACCGTAATTGATAAGCAAAATACTGTTACATATGTCGGCGACTTTGGCACAAAGAACAGAATCGCTGTGACTGAATTGCTTATTGATTTAGATAGTCGTAATAGCTATTTTTCAGAAAATACTGTTTGTACAGATATTGATGTAAGACTTGATGCTGACGGGAATTTTAAGTCTGCAGAAATCAAGATGAATGATGAATCTATGCATGAATATATCAGTCTTGTTTTGCTTTCTCCGAGCGAGCAACCTGAACAGCTATCATACATAATCAATAAAAAGTATAGTTATTATTCTACAGAAGACGGAATATTATATTCGGATTTATGTGACTTCTTGAAAAATGAAGACTTTATAGAATCTGCTAAAAATTATAGTGAAATTGAAAAATATGATGAAATTTATATAACCGGTATGTCCACACTGTATTTTAATTTTGACGGTAACGGAAATACAGGATTTGCTACCCAACATCTTTTCGCTAATGATGAATTTAAAAAAGTAAATAATGATTACGATATGAACGGAAAATATTATGAAATAGGCGTTGGTACCATTGATACCGTAACAGGTGCAAACTGTACTTGTTTCGGTGTTTATATTGAAAGATAATAGCAAAATCTCTGCTCTCATACCTGTGAGAGCAGTTTTCCTTTCAACACAGAGAAATCATTACATTTCTTGATTTTATAGATTGTTTTTGTTGGTTTGCTTGTGATATAATGATTTAAATTTATTTGGCAGGTGAAAGAAAATGAATATCAAAACTTTGATTAAATGTCTTCCATTACAGA
>JAZPZK010000004.1:0-2820 GCA_045544675.1 Acutalibacteraceae bacterium | reverse complement strand
CCCTGCACAGTCGTTATGAAGAAGACAATCGAAAACGACGGTTATGAAGCAGTTCAGCTCGGCTTCGGCGACGTAAAGGTTCAGCGCGAAGTCGGAGGCCAAGCGGTCTTAGGAAGACAAGAAATCTACTCAACTCCTTGGCTCACAGAACGACATGGCTACGATCCGACTTCCCTGCACAGTCGTTATGAAGAAGACAATCGAAAACGACGGTTATGAAGCAGTTCAGCTCGGCTTCGGCGACGTAAAGGTTCAGCGCGTGAATAAACCCATGATGGGCCACTTCAAGAAGGCTGACGTTGCTCCCAAGAAGACTCTTAAAGAGTTCAAGCTCGAAGGTGAGCTTAATGTGGGCGACACAATCAAGGCAGACATCTTTGCAGCAGGCGACAAGGTTGACGTTGCAGGCACAAGCAAGGGTAAGGGTACTGCCGGTGCAATCAAGAGATGGAACTTCTCCAGACTCAAGGAATCCCACGGTACAGGTCCTGTTGCAAGACATGCAGGCTCCCTGGGCGCTTGCTCCGATCCCTCAAGAGTTTATAAGGGAAAGAAGCTTGCAGGTCACCTTGGCTGCGAAAAGGTAACCATTCAGAATCTTGACGTAGTTAAAGTAGACGCAGAAAACAACCTCATCGCTATCAAGGGCGCCATCCCCGGCCCCAAGGGCGGCATCGTTGTTATCCGCAACTCAGTTAAAGCATAAGGAAAGGAGTAGAAAATAATGGCTAAAGTTAAAGTTTTTGACATGGCAGGCAAGGCTCTCGCCGATATGGAACTTGCTGACAGCATTTTCGGTATCGAGCCCAGCATCCCCGCTATGCATCTCTGCGTAGTCAGCTACCTTGCAAATCAGCGTCAGGGTACACAGTCTACTCTTACCAGAGCAGAAGTAAGCGGCGGCGGAAAGAAGCCCTGGCGTCAGAAGGGCACAGGCCGTGCAAGACAGGGTTCAACAAGAGCTCCCCAGTGGTATCACGGCGGTATCGCTCACGGACCCAAGCCTCGTGATTATCACAAGGACGTAAACAAGAAAGTAAGAAGACTTGCTATGAAGTCAGCTCTCTCTGCAAAGCTTGCAGATAACGAGCTTATCGTTCTTGACAGCCTTAATCTTGAAGCTATCAAGACAAAGGAAATGGTCAAGGTTATCAACGCACTTGAAACAGGCAAGAAGGTTCTTTTCGTTCTTCCCGAGAAGAATGACATCATTTATCGTTCAGCTCGCAACATTGCAGGCGTTAAGACAACTCTTGTCGGAACACTCAACGTTTATGACCTCCTTAACTGCGACACAGTTGTAGTTCTTAAGGATGCCGTAAGCAAGATCGAGGAGGTTTACGCATGAGCAGATTAGCACAGGATATCATCCTCCGTCCCATCATCACAGAAAACAGCATGGACGGCATTGCAGACCGCAAGTATACCTTCGAGGTTGCCAAGGATGCAAACAAGATTGAGATTGCAAAGGCAGTTGAAGAGCTTTTCGGCGTTAAGGTTGCTAAGGTTAACACCATCAACGTTGACGGCAAGCTCAGAAGATACGGTCGCTTCGAGGGCTTCACAGCTTCCAAGAACAAGGCAATCGTTACTCTTACCGAAGACTCCAAGACAATTGAGTTCTTCGACGGTATGATGTAATCAACCACCACATAAAGTAACCAAAATCCGGCGGTAAAGTATGGAGAATGACATTGCTCCGCAAAGCCGCTATAAGGAGAGTGTAGAAAAATGTCTATTAAGGTTTATAAGTCGACCACTAACGCAAGACGTAATATGTCGACTACAGATTATTCCGAGCTCTCAAAGGTTGCTCCCGAAAGAAGCCTTCTTGTTTCACTCAAGAAGAACAGCGGACGTAACAGCTACGGAAGAATCACCGTTCGTCATCGCGGCGGCGGAATGAGAAGAAAGTATCGTATTATCGACTTCAAGAGAGATAAGTTCGATATTCCCGCAACGGTTGCAAGTGTTGAATACGATCCCAACCGTTCAGCTTTCATCGCACTTCTTCAGTATGAAGATGGCGAGAAGAGATATATCCTTCAGCCCGCAGGCTTGAAGGTAGGCGATACCGTTGTTGCCGGCACAGGCGCCGACATCAAGCCCGGTAACGCACTCCCCCTCACCAACATCCCCGTTGGTACAGTTGTTCACAACGTTGAGCTCTATCCCGGCAGAGGCGGCCAGCTTGCAAGAGCAGCAGGTAACTCCGCTCAGCTTATGGCTAAGGAAGGCGTTTACGCTCTTCTCAGACTTCCCTCGGGCGAGCTTCGCAATGTTCCTGCAAACTGCATGGCTACTATCGGCCAGGTTGGTAACGTTGACCACGAAAACGTTAAGATCGGTAAGGCAGGACGTAAGCGTCACATGGGCTGGAGACCTACAGTTCGCGGTTCAGTTATGAACCCCTGCGACCATCCTCACGGTGGTGGTGAAGGTAAGGCTCCCATCGGTAGACCCGGTCCTGTTACACCTTGGGGCAAGCCCGCTCTCGGTTACAAGACCAGAAACACCAAGAAACAGTCCGACAAGCTTATCGTAAAGCGTCGTAACGACAAGTAAGTGAAAGGAGCAGATAATAATGGGCAGAAGCGTTAAAAAAGGACCTTTTGTGCAGCCTAAACTGCTCGAAAGAGTTCAGAAGATGAACGAAAACGGCGAGAAGCAGGTTCTCAAGACCTGGAGCCGCTCATCCACAATCTTCCCCGACTTTGTCGGCCACACATTTGCTGTTCACGACGGACGTAAGCACGTTCCTGTATATGTAACAGAGGAAGTCGGATCGTAGCCATGTCGTTCTGTGAGCCAAGGAGTTGA
>JAZPZK010000003.1:0-8655 GCA_045544675.1 Acutalibacteraceae bacterium | reverse complement strand
ACTTCGTGACAGCTCTCCCAAAGGGATACCCTCTCAGTCACTCCGTGACAGCTCTCCCAAAGGGATACCCTCTCAGTCACTTCGTGACAGCTCTCCCAAAGGGAGAGCCAAGATAGATACTTCTTACTAAGTTGCTTTTCTCTTGCCTCTCCCTCAGGGAGAGGTGGCAGATGCAAGGCATCTGACGGAGAGGGTCTGCGCATTGCGCGTTGCGCATTGAACCGCCCGAAGGGCATTCCCTTACTACTATTACTGCGCCTGCGGTGCTATTGATACCCCTTCCGTCACGACTGCGTCGTGCCACCTCCCCCAAAGGTGGAGGCTAATGAATTGCCTTCACCTAAGAGTAAGATTTGAGTTACATCAACCGTACGGTCAATGGCCGCCCCTACAATAGTTACCGTGGCGGGCAGAACTTACCCATTTCCACTCACACCGGGCGCGATTGCGCATTGCGAATTGCGAATTGCGCATTAAATTAAAGAAAGGACCTTAATACATGACATATATTATCGGCGACATTTGCGGCAATAAGGAAAAATACGAAAAGATGCTTGATAAGCTCAATCCTAAGGATACCGATGCGGTTTTTGTTATCGGTGACGTGCTTTGCGGTGAAAGCGGCATAGAAATTCTGCAGGATATGATGTACAGAGCAAACATTTTCCCCGTTCTCGGCGAAAAGGAGTATTTTGCAAAAAGACTGCTCCCCGTCATTGCTGAGCATGGCGGTGTTGAAAAAAGCGCAGAGGCTATGAACGAAGAAGAAAAAAAGCTTCTTGAGAAATGGCTCTCTCCCGAGGCTGAAGCTGTAATCAACAGCTTTATGAGCCTTGATGATGAGGGCAGAGAATCCATACTTGATTATCTTTCCGAATTTGCACCCTATGAGGAAATCACCGAGGGCGGCAAAACCTTCGTTATCACTCATTCGGGCATACGTAATTTCGATGAGGATAAAGACCTTGATTCTTACAGCGAAGAGGATTTTATCTTCGCCCGGACGGATTATCAGACCCCCTATTTCACCGATAAATATCTTGTAACGGGACATTTCCCCACAGCAAAAATCGGCAAGGAGTTTGCAGGTAAGGTTTACAGCAAAAAAAGGCATCTTGCACTTGACTGCGGTGTTTCCTTCGGAGCAAATCTTGCAGCTGTCTGCCTTAATCCGCTTAAGGTATATTACTGTTGACTTTAGCGTATTAGTGTGATAAAATCAAAAAAAGGATTTTTAAAGGAGATGTAGCTATGCCCGTCTGTCCGATTTGCGGTAAGGATTCTGTTGAAGGAAAAATTGAAATCAACGGAAAAAACCTTGTTAACCCCTGTAATCTCTGTAAAAGCTATGCAATCTGCCTTATGAAGCCCGTTTCTCCCAATGCAAAGGAAAATGCAAGAGATTGGGCAAAGAAGGTTGTTTCAACTCATCAGAACCCTTATGTAAGAGATATTACGGCACAGTTTCTGAACTATTCCTACAGCCCGGCTGCAACGGACGGTGAAAACGATGTGAAGCCCTCCGTGGCAAAAACACAGACTGCAGGTCCCACTTCCTATGCAGCTCCGACCTGTTCAGCACCGTCGGCAGCTGACTACAGTCAGGGCGGATACAGTGCAGGCATGGGTTCAGTACCCTATACGCCGTCTGCCCCGGGCATCAGCACAAAATACACAAAAATCGTCAAGACCATTCTCATACTGGTTGATATTTCCATAATTCTTGCCGCTATAATAGGCGGCGCTGTTGCAGGTGAATTTCTTGGTGCCATTATCGGTTTTCTGGCAGGTATCATCGCCGCAGTTGCTTCAACATCCTTTGTTATGATGTTTGTTGAAATATCCGAAAATATTGCTGTCAATGCTCAATCATCTCTCAGATCAGAGGCTATTTTGCAGCAAATTGCAGAAAATCAGAAAAAAAATATCTCAAACAAATGATTTTTCCGGGAGATTTTGCTGTTTTCTGTTGATTTTTTCTTTTTATACATTATAATATATGCATCCGAAGAACTCAGCTGTTCTTTAAATAAATTAAAACGGAGGAAAATAAAATGCGTAATTCCAAAAAAAGCATAGCAAGAATCCTGCTTGCTCTTCTGGTTGTTTTTGCTGTTTCCGCAGCAATGTCTTCTTTTGCCTTTGCAACAGGTGAAGATACCGTTCTTATGGCTACAGACGACACAACAACCATCGGTGCAACAGCAGAAACCTCCTTTACTGTTGATGTTGACGGTGAAGAAGCAGAGTATGACCTTACCGACGGTGAGTCTGCTCAGGCTTATGTTGATTCCTATGCAGACAATCTCACAAACGACAAGGGCTTCAAGGAGCATATCGAAACAGCTCTTGCAAAAATCCGCGAATCCATCAGTACATATGCAACCATCTGGGCACTTATTCCCCCGATAATTGCTATTGTTCTTGCTCTTATCACCAAGGAGGTTTATTCCTCACTTATTATCGGTATTGTAGCAGGCGGCTTCATCTATGCAGGCGGTAACTTCGAAACTGCAGTTAACCATGTTCTTTTCGACGGATTTGTTTCAAGCCTTTCCGACAGCTATAACATGGGTATCATCATCTTCCTTGTGCTTCTCGGCGCTCTGGTTGCTATGATGAACAAGGCAGGCGGCTCTGCTGCCTTCGGACGTTGGGCTGCTTCTCACATCAAGTCAAGAGTGGGAGCTCAGCTTGCAACTGTTCTTCTCGGCTGTCTTATCTTCATCGACGACTATTTCAACTGCCTTACTGTAGGCTCAGTTATGCGTCCTGTTACAGACAAGCAGAACATTTCAAGAGCAAAGCTTTCATACCTTATCGACGCTACCGCAGCTCCCATCTGCATCATCGCTCCCATTTCATCATGGGCAGCAGCAGTTGCAGGCTTTGCAAAGGGCGCAGGCGCAGACAGCGGTATGAGCCTCTTCATCCAGGCTATCCCCTATAACTTCTACGCAATTCTTACTATCATTATGATGGTATTCCTTGCAGTAAGAAAGTTTGACTACGGCCCCATGAAGCTTCACGAGATGAACGCTATGCTTAACGGCGACATCTACACCTCAGGTACAAAGGTTGAAACAACCGAAGAGGTTTCCAACCCCAAGGGCAAGGTTATCGACCTTATTCTTCCCGTTATTGTGCTTATCATCTGCTGTGTATTCGGTATGATTTATTCAGGCGGCTTCTTTGCAGAGGGCGAAGACAAGGCAGGCTTTATTGAAGCTTTCTCAAATTCAGATGCTTCCGTAGGTCTTGTTATCGGTTCAGCAATCGCTATCGTATTCACTGTTGTTTACCTTCTTATCAGAAGAGTTATCTCCTTCAAGGATGCTATGGCTTCTCTTCCCGAGGGCTTCAAGGCAATGGTTCCGGCTATCCTTATTCTTACCTGTGCATGGACTCTTAAGGCTATGACAGATTCCCTCGGCGCAAAGATCTTCATTTCACAGATTGTTGAAGGCAGTGCAGGTGCATTCCAGTCCTTCCTTCCCGCAATCATCTTCCTTATTGCTGTAGGTCTTTCCTTCGCAACAGGTACATCATGGGGTACCTTCGGTATTCTTATCCCCATCGTACTGAGCGTATTCGAGCCCGGCGATCCCATTATGATTGTTGCAATTTCCGCTTGTATGGCAGGTGCTGTTTGCGGCGACCACTGCTCACCCATTTCAGATACCACCATCATGGCTTCCGCAGGCGGTCAGTGTGACCACCTCAACCACGTTTCAACTCAGCTTCCCTATGCGCTTACTGTTGCAGGCGTTTCCTTCGTCAGCTACATCATCGCAGGCTTTGTTCCCAACTGGTATATTGCTCTTCCCGTTTCAATTGCTCTTATGATCGGTACTCTTGCTGTTATCAAGGCAATCACAAAGAAGAAGGCATAATTAAAGCTTATTTTCCCGCCACCCTGACGTGGCGGGATTTTTTTGTTTCAAAAAATTTTTCCAAACCACAAAAAACGAGCATAAGAGAGAATAAGAGAGAATAAGAGAGCAAAAAAGAGATTGCGAAGGAGCTAAATTTAAAAATCGATTTCAAACTTATTCAAAATCAACTCCAATCGGTCCAAAATGAATGTTGACGAAAATTGTTTTATAGAATATAATAATGCCATACTGATTCAGTAAATAAAATAAAGAAGGTGAATGTATGGAACCTATGGAAATCTTCTGGCTTGCAGCCTGTGTTATCTTCCTTGTGGTTGAAGCTGTGACACCCAGTCTTGTTTCAATCTGGTTCGGCATCGGCGCACTTGTTTCCCTTATTGCGGCGGCAATCGGCGCAGAGCTATGGCTGCAGATAGTCCTTTTCCTTGCGGTTTCTGCTATCACCCTTGCCGCAACCCGTCCTCTGGCAAAGAAATTCCTCGATAAAAAGCATCAGGCTACAAATGCTGATATGGTTATAGGCAAGCTTGCTGTTGTAACTGAGGAAATCGATAACGTAAGCGCAAAGGGTGCAGCTACCTGCATGGGCAAGGAATGGTCAGCAAGAAGCAAGGATGCATCTGTTATCCCCGCCGGCACAAAGGTTAAGGTGCTCTCCATTGAGGGAGTAAAGCTCATTGTAAAACAGGCAGATTAACTGCCGGAAAATAAACTATATTTAAAAGGAGAACTATTATGGAACTTATCTTTTTAATTCCCATCGTACTCATCGTTCTTATCATTCTTGTTAAGAACATCAAGGTCGTTCAGCAGGCAAGAGCCGTTGTTGTTGAAAGACTCGGCGCATATCAGACCACCTGGGGTGTAGGTCTTCACTTCAAAATCCCCTTCATTGAGAGAGTTGCAAAAACCGTTTCTCTCAAGGAGCAGGTTGTTGACTTCCCGCCTCAGCCCGTTATCACAAAGGATAACGTTACAATGCAGATAGACACCGTTATCTATTTTGCAATCACAGACCCGAAGCTTTATACCTACGGTGTTGAGCATCCCCTCACCGCTATTGAAAACCTTACAGCAACAACCCTTCGTAATATCATCGGTGAGCTCGAGCTCGACCAGACTCTTACCTCACGTGACATCATCAACACCAAGATGAGAGGTATCCTCGACGAGGCAACAGACCCCTGGGGTATCAAAATCAACCGTGTTGAGCTTAAGAACATCCTTCCTCCCAGAGAGATTCAGGACGCTATGGAAAAGCAGATGAAGGCTGAACGTGAACGCCGTGAATCAATCCTCAAGGCAGAGGGTGAAAAGAAATCTGCTATCCTTCTTGCAGAAGGTGAAAAGGAATCTGCAGTTCTTCGTGCTGATGCTGAAAAGCAGGCTCAGATTCTTAAGGCAGAGGGTGAAGCTGAAGCTATTATCAAGGTACAGCAGGCTACTGCAGAGGGTATCCGACTCTTAAGAGAAGCAAACGCTTCAGAAGAGGTTATCAAAATCAAGGCTCTCGAGGCATTCGCAGCAGCCGCAGACGGCAAGGCAACAAAGATTATCATCCCCTCAGAGATTCAGTCTCTTGCAGGCCTTGCATCATCCTTCAAGGAAGTAATTTCCCAATAATCCCGACGGACCGGTACAAAAAAAGTATCGGTCCTTTTTTTAAAAAGGAGAAACCAAAAAATGGAAAACAATAATTACTGTCCCGATCAGAACAACACTCAGTACAGTGCTCCTGAGTATGAACAGCCTGCTCAGAGCACCCAATATGCAGACTACTCTCAGCCTCAGTACGGTGCTTACCCTCAATACGGAAGCGTTCAGGCACCCTATGCCGCTCCGATAAAAAAGAACACAAATTTAGCCCCTGTTCTTATGGGTGTTGCAGTATTCTTTGCATGCATAACTTTTGGTGTTGCAGGTGTGATTCAGGACATCTTTTTCCGAAATGTTGATATATGGACTGCTTCCTATGCTTCTACCAATTTATATAGCTTCTTTGCCAATCTGTTTTCTCTTCTTATCGTGGGCGGACTTGGCTTTGCATGCTATAAAAACTTCAAGGGTGCACTCAAGTTTATGGGCTGCTATTTCCTTGCAAGAACAGTCGCCAACTTATTTACAAATATAATTTACTCCATTTATTATGCAGTTGGACTTGCTAAAGGCGAATATTATAATTACGATTCTGTGAATACTGTGTCTGTTATATCAGGTGTTTTCAGTTCAATTATAGTTATCGCTTTGTCAGTTGTGCTTCTTTTACTTCTTGAAAAGTTCACCGCAAAGAAGGAAGCAACTCAGGCTGCCGGATTCAATACACCTGTTGATATGTACGGCAATCCCATAATCAAAAAGGATAATTTTGTTATGACTGCCGCCCTTGTATCATTTTTAACCGTTTTCATAACCAAAGTGGGAACTGCGATAGTTAGTGTTATCTCAGCCGGTTTTGCATCAGACTATGGCGATTACACTTATTATTTAACATCATCGTTGATTTCAAATATTTCCGGAATTATTTTCAACATTATAACTATAGCCGTTCTTGCAGGTATTTCATACGCTATGACAAAATCTGCAGAAAAAGCGGCAAAAGCAGTAGGATGTTATATGGCAGGCTCTTGTATTGCTTCAATTATAACCAGCCTGCTTCTGTTTATCTTCTGTCTCGCTTTTGCAAGTGTTATAAGCTTTTCGTTTATTGGTGTAGCACAGCTCGTAATAAATGTTGTTTCTATACCCATTACAGCAGCCGTAGCTTTTGTTGTTGCAAAGGCTTCTGAGGATAAGAAACAGCTTCCTGTATATAACCCGGTTTATTGATAAAGGACAAAACAAAATCCGACACAGATTTTCTTCTGTGTCGGATTCGTCTTTTTATGCTTTAATTTTCGGCAGATGAGTAAATACAGCTTTGTTCTTCTGTGCTTTACGGCAATACAAAGCCGCACTTCTTCATTGTCTTTTCAAGGGTACGGTTTGCAATTCTCTGTGCAGTTTCTGCACCCTTTGCCGCGGTTTCCTTAAGATATGCCTGATCCTTCATAAGAAGCTCATAGCGCTCACGTACGGGACGTAATTCTTCAATAACTGCTTCAGCAACGGCAGTTTTGAAATCGCCGTAGCCTCTGCCCTCAAAGTCCTTTGCAATCTGATCGTAATCAAGACCTGTGCAGCAGGAATAAATACCCATAAGGTTATTTACGCCGTCCTTGCCCTCACCGTAGTATACGCCGCCCTCTGAATCTGTAACGGCACTTTTGATTTTCTTCATAATTGTTTCGGGAGTATCGAAAACAGAAACAAAGCTCTTGGGGTTGGGGTCTGACTTACTCATTTTCTTTGTGGGATCCTGAAGAGACATAACTCTTGCACCCTGCTTGCCGATGTAGGGATCGGGAATGGTGAAGGTTTTGCCGTAAATACCGTTGAAACGGTTTGCAATGTCTCTTGCGATTTCAAGATGCTGCTTCTGGTCTGCACCGACGGGAACAAGGTCTGCCTGATAAAGAAGAATATCTGCAGCCATAAGCACCGGGTATGAGAAAAGACCTACGTTAACGTTATCTGCGTGAGACTGGCTCTTATCCTTGAACTGAGTCATTCTGCTCATTTCACCGAACTGAGTATAGCAGTTGAGAATCCATGCAAGCTGAGAATGTGCAGGCACGTGGCTCTGAATGAAAACAATGTTCTTCTCCGGGTCAAGACCGATTGCAAGAAGAAGGGCAAAAACCTCCATAATCTGCTTACGAAGCATCTTCGGGTCCTGACGGACTGTGATTGCGTGAAGGTCAGCAACTGCAAAGGCTGAATCAAATTCATCGGAAAGAAGCTTCCAGTTTTTCAGCGCACCGAGGTAGTTTCCGAGAGTGGGAATACCTGAAGGCTGAATGCAGGAAAGTATCTTTTTTCTTTTTTCGGGTGCATTTTCCGCACCGGGGATAATGATTTTTTCTTCCATGATAAATACTTTAATCAAAGCCGTAAAAAGCTTACGGAAATGATCTCCTTCCCTTAATATTAAGCTCTGCCCGTTATTATAACACAACGCAACAAAAAAATAAAGGGATTTCGGGGGAAAATATTTGGGTGTTTCAATGCGCAATTCGCAATGCGCAATGCGCAATCGCGGGTGAAGTTTTCTGAAACGGCAAGGTGCAGTCCGCCGAGTCGGGAAGCAGAAAAGTTCTTTGGTTACTCGGCTCCCCTGAAAGGGGAGCTGTCAGGACGAAGTCCTGACTGAGGGGTTTTCAAGAAAGTTACGCCCTTGCGGCGAGCGACAATACAATGCGCAATTCGCAATCGCGGGCTGACCGGGTAAAAACGGGAAAGCTCTGTCCGCCGCTTTTACTCGGGTTACGGCTATGATGGGTAGGTTGTGCTTTTTAACCTTAATGTAGGTATGATTCTTTCACCGTGGTAACGCTCATGCCGCCGGGCACTTCCTTTTGTCGTTTGTGACAAAAGGAAGCAAAAACACGCTTCTGCAACCTGTCCGAAAGCAGTTTCGCTGAGCTGTTGAGTTTCTGCTTTATAAAACATCAACAATTATTTTCCCTTTCAGATGTTCCAACCTTGTGGGCGAAACATTTCTCCTCGCCTGCTTTACGGATAGTCGTGAGTTCCATAGCTCAGCTTACTTGAAGGTTTAATAAAACAGACCGCTGGGCTGTACCCTCCATTAAGGCTGTTAAACTTGTCTAATGACATCGTCTGCTGTCTCCGCACCGTGTATTCCGACATTCGGAATCCG
>JAZPZK010000002.1:0-22497 GCA_045544675.1 Acutalibacteraceae bacterium | reverse complement strand
CCTCAGAGGGAATAAATCCGTCTTTATGTCAGGTTACGAGTATATTATAACTTATTTTTACAGATAAATCAATAAAATTTTTATATTTCTTCGGTAATCGGTATAATTCCGCCGATATCTCTGAGCTGTCCTTCATCGGTACATTCATAAAAGCAGCCGTGACTTAAGAGAAATGCTCTGATTTTTTCAAAATCACGGTGGTTTTCAATATTTCCGAAAAAGACAACCCTATCCTTTGATATTTTGCCCGATGCACCGCCTATAAAGCCGTAGGTATGCCCGTTGAGAGAAACATCACCCTTAGATACAAGAAGGCTGTCAACTCCCTTTTCTAAAGCTTTACGATGGATACCTTCGTCATCGGTAATGAGTGACTTTTCATCAACAACAAGTACTGAGCATTTGCAGTAACCCTGATTTACGCTGACCTTTTCAAAAGCTTCGGCTTCCTTCATCAGCACTTCATCGGCAAGCGGAATTTTTCCGAACATTTTATCACCGATAAGCGTGAAGTTTAAGGCTATATCCTGCGGATAATCACCTGAAATACAGCTTTTGGTTTCGAACACCGACATACCTTGTGATTTTAGCTTTGCAGAAAGTGCAGTCTGACTTTTATCCATGATAATGCGGTCAGCACCTAAGTGTATTGCCGCCATATCAGCGTGGGTGCTTACAGACGGGTCGATATAACCGTTCGGTGCATTTCTGATTACGCTGATACCATTGCGTTCAAAGTAAGACAATATTTTTTCATCTTCAGTTCCGCAGATAACAGTAGTTACTTTTCCCTTGGGCAGATTAGGCTTTTCAACAAACCTCATCATAACACAAGTGCCTCGAAGGCCTCACGAATAGTCCTCGCGCCGACAATTTCAATCTCACTTTTGAGAGAGGCAGATATATTCTTGAGATTACTCTTCGGGATAATACATTTGTTGAAGCCGAGTCTTGATGCCTCCTTGATTCTCTGCTCACAGTGGGATACGCCTCTTATTTCACCTGCAAGTCCGATTTCACCAAAGGCAAGCACATCATCACGAAGAGCATAGTCCTTCAGCGAGGATACAAGAGCCATGGCAATAGTAAGGTCGAGCGCAGGCTCGTCAAGCTTCATACCGCCAACGATATTTATATACGCATCGCAGTTATTAAAGTAATATCCTCCCCTTTTTTCAAGGACAGCTATAAGCATGTTGAGTCTGTTAAAATCAAAGCCGTTGGATATTCTTCGGGGATTTCCGAAGTTTGTGGTGCAGACAAGACCCTGAATTTCAGCAAGCAAGGGTCTTGTGCCCTCCATAACGCAGGCAACGCAGCTGCCGGGGGTATTCTTAGGTCTGCCTGAAATAAGCATTTCTGACGGATTTTCGACCTCTTTAAGACCTGTATCATACATCTCAAAAACACCGATTTCATTGGTTGAGCCAAAACGGTTTTTAACTGCGCGTAATATTCTGAAGGAAAGATTTCTTTCACCCTCGAAATAGAGAACAGCATCAACGATATGCTCAAGCACCTTCGGACCTGCAATATTACCGTCTTTATTTACGTGACCGACCATAATTACGGGAATTGAAAGACTTTTTGCCGTACGCATAAGTATGTTCGAGCTTTCTCTTACCTGAGTAACACATCCCGGGGATGAATTAAGCTCCGTAAAGTTCATAGTCTGAATCGAGTCAACTATAACAAGCTCAGGCGAAGTTGATCTGATATGCTCACATATTGCTTCAACGTCAGTTTCGCAGAGAATATAAAGATTTTCGGAGTTTACCTTAAGACGGTCAGCACGAAGCTTAATCTGACTGTAGGACTCCTCACCTGAAACATACAAAATTTTAAGCTTTTTGCCAAGCTGCTGACAAATCTGAAGAAGAATTGTTGACTTACCTATACCAGGGTCACCGCTGAGAAGCACAAGTGAGCCCTTGACGATACCGCCACCGAGAACTCTGTCCAGCTCCTTCATACCGGTTTTATAGCGCAGTTCGTTATCAGGCTTTATTTCTGATAGTGAAAAGGAAGAAACACTTCTGCTTTTTGTAAGCAGCTGATTTTTTCCTTTTGATGCAGGTGTAACGTCCCTGACTTCCTCTTCAAGAGTTGACCATTCACCGCATTCGGGACATTTTCCAAACCACTTCGGTGTTTCATATCCGCAGTTTGAACAGACATATACTGTTTTGGACTTCTGAGCCATAATTTCCTCCTAAGGTTTTGACAGATAGTTATTGATTCCCGAAGCTATCGCCAAAGCCATTTTTTTCTGATATTCTTCATCGGTAAGCTTAAGCGCCTCATCCGCATTGGACATAAAGCCGCACTCAACCATTACCGCCGGACTTTTTATATTATCAAGCAGAAAAATTTCACTTCCGCTCTTTTTTATTTTTCTGCTGTTTTCCTTCTGTAATAATGTGCAAACACTTTGCTGAATGCTCTGAGCAAGAACTGCGCTTTCTTCATTATTCGGTGAATAAAAAACCTGAGCACCGCTGTACTTCGATTCTGTAAAGTAATTCTGATGTATGCTTATAAAAAGAGAATCGGGATAAGATTTGGTTATTTCCAGCCTGTTATTTATATCCGATACCTTTTTTTGCCGCATTTTAGTGCAGCTTTCATCATAAATAAGCTTATCCTGCTGACGGGTCATTACGGTATTATATCCCATAATCCTGAGCAGACTGTTAAGCTTAAGGCTGATCTGAAGATTTATATCCTTTTCCAGCACGCCGTCAGCCGACTGCGTACCGCCATCCTCACCACCGTGACCTGCATCAATTATTATGACAAATTCATCCGCCGCCTGAGAAGAAACGATGACAGAATCAGGCTCTTCATTATAATAAGAAACCGCAAAAACAACTGAAATAATAAGCAAAACCGCCAGAACAGAGCTGAACAGCCCTTTGAAGCTGACAGTTACATATATTGATTTTTTCATACTTATCACCTGATAAATCTTATGTAATTATTTTATCAGGTATCACCGATATTTTATCACAGGCAAGTTTTTTTGTAAATATGTGAGAGTCCATATTTTTGTACAGAAAAAGTGCTCCTTCCTTCAAGGGAAGAAGCACCTGATTATTTGAATTGATTATTCCTGTGCAAGTTTTTCTCTTTTTTCTCTGTTCGCAGTTACAATAGCGGTAACCTCATCCATAAATGAGCCGTGGAGCTTGAATTTTGTAGAGAAAATGACGAGAGAAATCAGGAAAAGAGCCGCAGGAATTACGCTGAGCATAAGAGTAATTGCAAACTTTGCCTCCTCGGGGTTTTCTGTATGCTTTTCACCGTCATAATGTGAAAGTCCGAGGGATGCAAAAAGGATAATTGTCTGAAGTGTATATGCCATTTTCTGAAGGAAGCCCTTCATTGAGAACGTAATTGACTCTGCTCTGAAGCCCATCTTGACTTCGCCGTAGTCAACAACGTCAGCAAGGAATATTGTCTGAGCGATAAACATAGAAGACATACCGATAGCACAGACAAGATATGCTATATTCATAACCATGAGCATGCCGGTGAAAGCACCGACCGAAATACCTACATAACCAAAAGCGGCAATAAGAAGGGAAATCTGATAAGCTCTGCGCTTTGAGAAATACTTTGTGAGCATAGGAAGAGCAAGCATACCTATAACAGAACCCACAGCCTGGAAGGTAGAGAACAGAGACTGCTTTTCCGCATCACCCACAACAACGTCGAAATAGTAACCTGCAACGCCTGATGTAAGATACCAGCCTGCATTTGAAATCATAGCAAAGAGCATAAATACAAGAAGCTGATCGTTTGTTCTGATAATTTTAAGTGCCTTGCCGAAGGAGAATTTTTCCGGAGCTTTTGTTGATATTCTTTCCTTGGTTGTAATAACAGATACAGTTGAGAAAAGCACAAGACATACGGCACATACTATACCTGCAACACGGAAGCTGTCTGCATCAAATACCTTTTCGCCCTTTACATCGTAGGTCTTACTTACTGCAGCCATAAGGATAGGCGCACCGATTGAAATAATACCCTGACCGATACCTGAGAAAGCCCTTGCAAGGGTTGAAATAAGGTTTCTCTCTTTTGGATCGCTTGTGAATGAAGGAACCATCGACCAATAAGGAATATCAGCGAGTGTGTTTGACATACCCCATCCAATATACATTATTGAAATATAAACCTTAAGAGCAAGTCCCTGAAGGTCGAATACATTCCAGAAAAGGAAAACAAGAACAATGGCATTAAGCATAGAGCCTCTTAAAATCCAAGGTCTGTATTTACCCATTTTTGTGCGTGTGTTATCAACGATTGTACCCATCATCGGGTCATTGATACCGTCCCAGAGTCTTGCAATAGGAGTGAGAAGAAGCAAAAATCCTTCTTCAAGACCAAGAACATTGGTAAGATACATAGCAAGGAAGGAATAGAACATTCCGTAGCTAAGATCAAGGCCGACGGCACCCACGCCGTAGCCAAGTTTACTTTTCAGATATTTGATAGTTTCCATTGTGTTCTCCTCTCGAATTCACATCAGATTTTTGATAATATCCTTTATATCAACCTCAGAAACAGATATATCATCCGTTTCCGAACAGATTGCATAATAAAAACCGTCTTTTTTGAATGAGTCGAAGCAAAGTCCGTATGCCGAAAAGCTTTCAGATTTTATATATCTGCTGAAGCTGTATTGCGAAAGACCGCCGGATATACCCAAACCCTTCTTTTTGAGAACCGCTTCCTTAAGTGTCCAGAGCTTCGTAAAATCCTCCTGCTTTTTCTCGCTATCGGAAAGAATTATGCATTCATCCGCAGAATAAAAGCGTTTAGCAACTCCGGCTTTATAATCTCTTATTCGTTCAACATCGCAACCGACTTCATCGGTTGACACAGCACAGAAAACCTTTTCCATGCTATGGCTGATGTTAAAGCGAAGATTACTGCCGGCAAGATAAGGCTTACCCTTTTCATCTGTTGAAATTATAAAATCCTTCATTCCGAAATATTCGGACAAAAGATATTTAAGAATAATTCTTCCGTAAACCGACTCATCTCTGAGCTTTATGCTTTTATCGGTGAGATTTTCGTCAATAAGCTTTCTCAAAACTTCTGAAGATACATCAGCATCGGAAAAATCAGCAAACAGCGCAACCGTTTCCCTTTTATTCATCGTTCTGAATTCTGTAAGCAACAAGTGTATTCCTCATTAAAACTGCAATTGTCATCGGACCGCAGCCACCGGGAACAGGTGTGATATAGGAGGCCTTTTCTTTTACGTTTTCAAAATCAACATCGCCGCAAAGCTTTCCGTTTTCATCGCGGTTGATTCCTACATCAATAACAACTGCACCCTCTTTCACCATATCAGCAGTAACGAACTTCGCTCTGCCGACCGCCGCTACAATTACATCGGCATTTTTGGTAAATGCAGATAAATCCTTAGTTTTTGAATGGCACACGGTAACCGTAGCACTCTTTTCAAGTAAAAGAGAAGCCATAGGTTTACCTACAATATTACTTCTGCCGATGATAACGCAGTTTTTACCGCATACGTCAATACCGTAATATTCAAGAAGGAGCATAACACCCTTAGGTGTACATGCAGCAAAATCATAGTCACCAAGCCACATTTTACCTACATTTTCAGCCCTGAAGCAGTCAACATCCTTATCGGATGCAATTGCATCAATAACCTTATTTTCGTCAATGTGCTTCGGAAGAGGAAGCTGACAAAGAATTCCGTTGATTTCAGGATTATTGTTGAGTTTGTCAATTAAATCGAGAAGCTCTTCTTCTTTTGTGTCAGCACTGAGAGCGTATTCATAAGATTTAATGCCTGTAGCTTCACAAGCCTTTTTCTTATTGTTTACATATACCCTTGAAGCGGGATCGTCACCGACAATAATAACTGCGAGTGCAACGGCTTTTCCGCTTTCAGAAAGCTTTTCAACTTCTGTTTTAACCTGATTTTTAATATAAGCTGATACTTCTTTACCATCAATAAGTTTATACATTTTACTCACCCTGTTTCTCGTCATTATCTGCCCCGGAAGCTTTCTTTGCTTTTTTAAGAGCTCTTTTCTCTTCCTTTTTCTTTTCCTTAAGAAGCTCCTTTTCTGTTTTAGGCGGGAAATAATCTATACCCTCAATAGGCTTCGGATGTTTTATAAATTTAACAAGAAGAGCAATCAGCAGCGTTCCGCAGACAAGAACAATTACCGCCGAAAGAAGCTGCGAAACTCTTATGCCTGAGTTTCCGATATAAAGACTGTCACTTCTGAGACCTTCAACAAACATTCTCTCAAGACCGTACCAGAGGCCGTATGTAAGGAAAAGCTGACCGCTGAACTTACGGAATTTTTTCATAATAATATAAAGCACAAAGAAACCGAGTATGCACCATACAGACTCATAAAAGAAGGTAGGATGAACAAAAAGATTGTTTTGTTCAACATACTCAGCAACATTTTCTACATTTTCAAGCCCGTACAGGGGCCTGATTTCCTCTCGGGAAATATATGCGATAACCTTATCACTCATCATACCCCAGTTTTTATATGTAAAGCTGCCGAAGGCCTCCTGGTTGGCATAGTTTCCCCATCTGCCGATACCCTGACCGATGAGAAGGCTCATACCTACCATATCAAGCAGATTATAAAAATTCAGCTTGACTACCTTACACACAATCCATGCGCACAGTATACCGCCGATAATTCCGCCGTATATTGCAAGACCACCCTCCCATATCAGAGGAATCTTATGAAGATTCTGTGAGTAATAATCCCATTCAAAAGCTACATAGTAAAGTCTTGCACCGACAATTGCACCGATTGTGCCGTAAATAAGCACATCGACCATTTTATCAAGATTAATTTTCCATACGTGAGCAATTCTGCCACCGAAAAGAACGGCAAGCCCAAAGCCAAAGGCAATAATTGCTCCGTACCATTTTACCGTTACAAAGCCGAGATCCAGGTCGCTGTTAACTACAAACTCTTTTGCAATACCTGCAAAACGAACAAGAACACTGCTATCCATTTTTATCCTCCTTTTACCAGGTGAGCTGTGTGAGTGCAATCATAAACGGCATGGTAAGCACAGAAATAAAGCTGACCAATGCAACCGTTTTGGATGCAACGGACACATCACGTCCGTATTTTGAAGCAAACATAAATGTATTGTTCCCTGACGGAACACAGGCTGTTATAATGCTTGCCGTAAGAAGCACGCCTGTAACCCCGCACAGATAATAAGCACCCATGCAGACAAGCGGCAATAAAACAAGCTTGAATAATGCTGTAAGATATATCTTTTTATCAACAAACATACTTTTAAGATCTGTATGAGCAAGATAGCATCCGAAAATCAGCATTGCAACGGGGCTATTGAGATTTGCCAGCATACCAATAGGCTCACTGATAATCTGCGGAACCTTAATCTGAAGAAGAAAAATCGGAAGTCCGATTGCCATTGATATAAGCCCCGGATTTGTGAGCAGACTTTTAAATCTGAACGGCTGTTTCTCCTTACTCATAACAGCAACACCGTGTATGAAATTGATAACATTAAAAACAACTACTCCGTTTGAGCAGAAAAATACGCCCTCATCCCCTAAAACTGCCTGAGCAAGAGGTAACGCCATAAAACCTACATTTCCGTAAATTGAAGCGAACTTATATATAGCATTATTCTCATCCTTTTTGTTTCTGAAAAAAGGAAAATTAAGAGCTATTGCAATTAAATGTGTAGCTGTTGCAATTGCAAAGGATATGAAAAATTTCTTTACTGTATCCTCATTCATCTCGATTTTTATAAATGAGTTTATCAATGTACAGGGTACAATGATATACAAAAGAAGATTCACGGTAGCTCTTGCAGTCTTTTCGGAATACAAGCCTGCTTTATCGCAGATGAAACCGATTGCAACAATAACATAAAGAATGGAAACCTGAGTTGCCGCTGAAATTAAATAATCAAGAAACAAAGTCACACACCCTTATTCTGCTTCCTGCTTCTTATTAAGACAGAAAACAAGTGAAACTGCAAAAAAGGCAAATGCAAGATCAACTGCACTGAAGGGGTGGTCTGCATTAAGAGATGAAGCACCGTTTACACAAAGATAAACAAAACGTGCTACATTCAGGGTCAGACAGACAAGAGCTGCAGATAATCCGAAACCGGTGATACGCCACTGAAAACCGGTGGAATTCACGCCTGAAGAAACCTGAGCAAATGCCATAAAGAAAAGCACGGTAAAGGATATCATCACCAGTTCAAGGAAAAGGTCTGAAACCTCTATAAAGCTGATCTGTCTTATAAAGCGGTGAACAAGGCGGATTGCTGACCAACCGACAGGAGCAAGTGCAAGAATCTTGAATCTTGAAGCCTTCTTTGTTCCTCTGAAAAAATCAAAGGCATAAATTATAATATAAATCGCTGAGAAAAAAGCAAACAGGCTCTGGGCACTGTATGTAACAACACCTGTAGACATAAATCCGCGGAATCCGTCACCTGCAGGCGTTGTTTCAAGACTTGTGATACAGTTCAGAAATGAACCAATCCAGTCCCCTGCCATAAACAGTCCAAAAATAAGAGTAAATACTCCGGTTCTTTTATCAAGAAGCTCCTGAGGCTGATGATTTTGTGTATCCTTACTGAGATATGAAACTACGCAGAAGGCAATGGCACAACCGAAAAGGATCACATATAATACTGCAGTCAGCCATTCTGCTCCTACGGTAAATCCTGTTGAAGGCTCTATGAAGCAGAACATCTGTAAGCATCGGATTACAATACACGCAAGACAGGCAAAGAAAAATATCATCGTTAACGGAGCTGTGCTTATTTTAGAAAAGTTATTCTTAATTTTCATTTATTGCTCCTCCTGATAAAGTCTCTGGTCCGAGGGCACATAAACCTCTGCCGAATTATAGTTTTCAATACGCTCATCCATAACAACATATTTTTTAGGAAGAGCAATATTTTTATATGCGGGTCTGATAATCTTACCACCGGTAAGAAGCTCTTCAAGTCTGTGAGCCGCCCAACCTGCAACACGTGCAGTTGCGAAAAGAGGAGTGAATAAGTCCTGAGGAATTCCGAGCATTTTATAGATAAGACCTGAATAAAGGTCAACATTTGCACACATAACCTTATTCTTACCCTTTACCTTACGAAAAACATCCGGTGTGAGGCGTTCAATTGAATTAATAAGTTCAAATTCATCCTCAAAGCCGTTTTTATAAGCAAAATCCTTTGCTTTTCTCTTGAGAATTACAGCTCTCGGGTCAGAAAGAGTATAAACTGCATGTCCCATACCGTAAATTAGGCCTGAGCCGTCTCCTGCCTGCTTTCTGATGATTTTTTCAAGATATTCAAAGAGCTGCTTTTCATCCTTTGTGTTTTCAACATTGGCTTTGATATCTTCAATCATCTTTGTGACCTTGATATTAGCTCCGCCGTGGCGTGACCCCTTAAGCGATCCGATTGATGCAGCAAAGGCTGAATAGGTATCTGTTCCGCTGGAGGTGAGCACACGATTTGTGAAGGTTGAGTTGTTACCGCCGCCGTGCTCTGCATGAAGAATGAGACAGATATCAAGAAGCTTTGCTTCCTCATCGGTATATTTTTTATCGGATCTGATAGAACGAAGGATGGTTTCAGCGGTGGAAAGCTCCTTTTTCTCAGGGTGGAAATACATACTCTTACCATAGTATTTCATACGCTTAACCTGATATGCATAACAGACCATAACAGGAATCTGAGCAATAATCTGCACCGACTGACGAAGAACATTCTCAACAGAAATATCATCAGGGTTCTCGTCAAAGGAATATGATACGAGAATACATCTCGCAAGCTTGTTCATAATATCCACAGAAGCGTTGGTCATAAGCACATCTTCAATATAAGTCTTGGGAAGCACACGGCAGTCGCTGAGTATTTCCTTGAAAAGCTGCAGTTGACTCTTTGTGGGAAGTGTTCCGAAAAGAAGAAGATAAACAACCTCTTCATAGCCGAAACGGTCCTCTTTTTCACAAGCACTGATAATATCGTTAATATTTATGCCCCTGTATTTTAAAACACCGTGCTTTGGCACTCTTTCACCGTCTTCAATATAATAACCGTCAACAGAGCAAATGTTGGTAAGACCTGCCATAACACCTGTTCCGTCAGGGTTTCTCAGGCCTCTTTTAACTCCGTACTTCCAGAAATCGTCGTGATCAATTTTACTTTTGCGCTGAATTTTCTCGCTCATAACTGAGAGCAATTCAGGAGATATCGGGTTTATTTTATCGTACATATGTTACCTCCTACCGCATTATTTACAGTTATTCCATCATAATGCATTTCTATATATTTTATAACATAGTAATTATAATGTCAAGTTAAATGACAAAATATCACACCGATTATGAAGGATGAAATACTCTATGAAGAACTATATAACCGCAACAGTTTTTCTGTTTTTAATTGTAGCATTTGCGCCGATGATTGTTTTTCTTGTTAAAACTGAAGCACCACCCGATATTTCATACACAAATATAAACAGCGATAACAGCATAAGGGTGTTTCAGGTATCAACCAATAAAATACTGAACGTCAACATAAAAGAATATCTCATCGGTGCCGTTGCAGATGAAATGCCCGCCTCCTTTTCATCGGAGGCATTAAAGGCTCAGGCCGTAGCCTGCTATACATATCTGAAATGGACACTCTTAAACAGCGATAACGCCCCTAACGAATTCAGCGACATATCCGATGACAGTAACACGCATCAGGGCTTTCTTACCAAGGAACAGATGAAAGAAAAATGGGGCAAAAAATATGAAACATATCTTGCAAAAATTGAGAAGGCAGTAGAAGAAGCAGAAGGTGAATATATTATCTACAATTCAGAACCGATACTGGCAGTTTTTCACGGTCTGTCATCGGGCAAGACAAATAACAGCGAAGATATCTGGAAAAGTCCGTTACCCTATCTCATTAGCGTTGAAGCACCGGGTGATAAGCTCAGTCCGCAGCTTAAAAGTGAAAACATATTTACCTTTTCTGAGTTCATTTCATTGGCTTCAAGAGCAGCACAAACCGCTTTTACAGAAGAGGATATCAAGCTTGTGCAGACACCTGATAATAACTCTGACGGATTCGCAGACAGTATTATTATAGGTAAAAAAACTTTTTCCTCCACAGACGTAAGAAGTATATTCTCATTAAAAAGTCCTAACTTCACTCTTGAAATAAAAAACAACAGCTTAATATTTACGGTATACGGAAAAGGTCACGGACTCGGAATGAGTCAGTATAGTGCAGATTTTATGGCAAGACAAGGTTCGGATTATAAAGAAATTCTGATGCATTTTTATCCCGGTACGAAAATTGTAAAAGATTAAGGTTTACAAAATCAGAAATTGAAGCTATAATTGTATAAATCATTAAATCGGAGAGATGTAAAAATGTTTGTTAGAGTGAACAGTATCGGTCTTTTTGGTATGAAAAGCTTTGGTGTAGGTGTTGAGGCTTCTCTAGACAACGGTCTGCCAAGATTTGATGTTGTGGGCTTACCCGATGCAGCCGTAAGCGAATCAAAGGACAGAGTAAGAGCCGCTATGAAAAACAGCGGTTACAAATACCCCGATAAAAGAATAACCGTAAACCTAACCCCTGCTGACACAAGAAAAGAAGGCCCTTTATACGATCTTCCTATTCTTATTGCATTGCTCATTGCAAGCGGTCAGCTTACATGTGAAATAAAAAAGTCTGCTTTTATCGGTGAGCTTTCTCTGAACGGAGGCGTAAGAAACATCAAAGGCGCTTTGCCTATGGCAATAAAGGCCAAGGAGCTTGGTCTCAAGGAAATTTATGTACCTGCAGGCAACTCGAGCGAGTGCTGTGTTGTTGAAGGAATAAACATTTATCCTGTATCAGATGTAAGGCAGCTTCATGATCATTTATCAGGCGAAAGAAAAATCGAAAAGCTTTCTCAGGATATGTATTTTGAATATACAAGACCTTTGGAGTTTACTCCGGATTTCAGCGATGTTAAGGGTCAGTTTCAGGCTAAGCGTGCATTGGAAATTGCAGCCGCCGGAGGTCATAATGTTTTAATGATAGGTCCTCCCGGTTCAGGTAAAAGTATGCTCGCTAAGAGAATTCCCTCCATTCTTCCCGATATGACCTTTGAAGAAAGCCTTGAAGTAACAAAAATCCATTCTATCGCAGGACAACTGCCCGATAATATTTCCCTTATTAAATCAAGGCCCTTCCGATCACCTCATCATACGATTTCAACTGCCGGTCTTTCCGGCGGCGGACGTATTCCCGGTCCCGGTGAATTAAGTCTTGCACATCACGGCGTTCTCTTTCTCGATGAGCTTCCTGAGTTTCAGAAGATTACCATGGAAACAATGCGTCAGCCTATTGAGGACGGAAAAATCACAATTTCAAGAGTATCGGGCACTCTGACATATCCCTGCGAGGTTATGCTTGTGTGCGCGATGAACCCCTGTCCCTGCGGTTACTACGGGCATCCTACAAGAAAATGCTCCTGTCCCTCCGGTGCTGCTGCTAAATATCTTTCTAAGGTCAGCGGTCCCCTGCTTGACCGTCTAGATATACATATTGAGGTTCCTCAGGTGGATTTTGAAAAGCTTTCTGATACAAGGCCTGCCGAATCATCAGCTGAAATCAAAAAGCGTGTTGATAAGGCAAGAAAAGTTCAGAACGAAAGATTCAAGGGTACATCTGTTACTTGCAATGCAAAAATGCCGCCCTCAATGACGCGTAAATATTGCACACTTGATGAAAAATCTAAGACCGCTTTGGAAAAATGTTTCATTTCTATGGATCTTTCCGCGAGAGCTTATGATAAAATTCTTCGTGTTGCCAGAACCATTGCTGATCTTGACGGATGCGAAAACATAGAATTTGAACATATTACTGAAGCCGTTCAATACAGAAATCTTGACAGAAAATTCTGGGGCACAGAATAAAGGAACGCATAGCAAAAGAGCTGCTACACAACGTAGCAGCTCTTTGAATTATTTAGCTTCTGTAAGTTCTTTTTCGTTTTCGATTTTCTTATCAAAATCAAGATCAAATTTATATTTTCCTTTATGTCTGTAAGGATAAATACGAATACCGAGGAAGCCGAGAGCGGCACCGACAACATTCAGGAACATATCACCCATAATATCCATAATCGGCCAACGGTCACCCGGGTTGATAACCACTCCGCCGGGAAGGGTTACAGTATTGGTTCCGTCAAAAACAGGATCAAATAACGTTGCTATCTTAGGTGTACCCTCTGCAAGTCCGCGTGACCAATGCTGAGCGTCACCGATGCCTCCGGTCATACATGCAAACTGGTCAAAGCCGAACTCAAAAAGCTCCCACAAAGTTGAACCTATGAAAGAGAAACCGATTGATGCAAAAAGTATCATATTAAGTGATGCGGATTTCTTTTCTCTTTTCATGAGAGCGCAGACAAGCTCGTAGCCGAAATACACACAAATGAAACTGCCCCATGCATGTAAGAATGAATCAAGGAAGCGTGAATCATAATAGAGATTCAGGAACTTGCCACCGAAGGATGCAGCAAAAATTCCGGGAATAAACAAGGTCTGGAAGCCGGGTGTCACGTGTCTGAAGGTGCTCTTTTCGGGAAGCATCATGAAAATTTCCCAGATGAACATACAGAGCAGGTTTGCACCGACCTGAAGCGGATCGGTGATGTCAAAGGGCTTTTTGAAAAAGCCTGCAAAAAATGCATAAATCATTAGTCCTCTGAATATCCACCAGAAAATAAAGGTTTTTGTTGAACAGCCTTCTCTGAGGCGTTTAAAATAAGCTTTCATTTAACAGTCTCCGTCCGTGTCTTTTTAGTATGTTCAGTTCATCAGCATACAGGCTCGAGAAGGAACACTGAAAATGCTATCATAAACTGACCTATATAGTATGTAGCGTGGTTAATAACAAAATTGAAGGGTGTGTTTCTGTTCTGCTTGATTGCAAAGTACATCGGTGAAAGGATAATATCCGAAATAAGGAAAAGAACTGCACCGACATTGAAAACGATGTATGCAACCTGACCGGTTTTAATTGCAGCCCAGAGTGATGTGCCGACCATTGTACCGAGAATAAGGCAATAAGCCGTAACGATAGCATAGAACTTCCCGTACTTCTGCTTTGTGGGCTTTTCAAGAAGAAGGTTGCAGACAGTTACAAGAGCACCTACGCCAAGAGGTACAAGCATATCCTTGGGTGTGAAATGTGCCTGAGTATAGATTGCACCCATATAGAAGAAGTGTCCGATACCGAATGAGATAAAGCCCATATTGAGATATTGATCATTGTGCTCGGGATAAAGCCACTTCTGATCAAGATAAATATCACCCATAAGGCCGAAAACGCCGCCCATCATAATGGGAAGTGAATACATCCACAAGTCGGGATAGTCTGAATTGCAGAATGTAGCAGTAAGACCTGTGAGAAGAAAGAAAATGCTTGTAAGATTTTTGATATAAACACCGAGAACACTTCTCTTCTTATGGCACTTAACCATAAAGGCAAGGAGAAACGCTGCGCCTAAACCAAGGCAAATATAAGTTAACATAAACATACCCTCCTGTAATTATACGTCAATTTCAATTCCGCGTTCTTTACGTGAAGCAGCAAGCTGTTCTATAACCTCAAGCTTCTTTTTGCCTGAAAGCTTATAGAAGAACATCGGTATTGCGCAAAGCAGCATACTTACACCGGGTACGATTGTAACAAGTGTGAACATAGCAAAGCGCTGATTCATTGCAAGATCCGTTGCGGCAACAACAGCCTCTGAGCTGAGCATATTTTCAGGCTCAAGACCGATGAGCATATACATTACAACAATACCTGATGTTGCAAAGGCGTTACCGATTTTATTGATGAAGCCCTGACAGGCGGCGCCGAGCCCGTTGTCTCTGAAGCCGGTTTTAAGCTCCATATAGTCGAGACAGTCACAAATCATAGCAAAGCAGATTGTGTTGATAACACCGAGAGGGATACAAGAAATAAGAATAAAGGGAATGCAGATATAAAGATTCATTGTGAACCAGCCGATAAGCGTTGTGAAAATACTTGACACAAAGCCTAAAAGACAGGTCGTAATAACAATCTTCTTGTAATCAAACTTCTGCATAAGCTTGGGCATAAATAAGGTTGCACCGAAAAGACCGACGATAGCGCTTATCTGGAAAATAGTCTTAACTGTTGAAACACTGGATTCGATAGCGGCAATACGCTCAGCCTCATTGAGCGTTTCAAGATCGGGACCGATATAGAAGGCATATCGTGCAACGTGAACTGCTGCAGCCTGAACCATATATCTGCCGCTTGAAAGAACACCCATAAGAAGGACAAGTACAAGAGGCTTGCAGGTAAAAATACGCTTGAGCTGTGAAGGCTCTCCCGGCTGACGCTTTCTGACAGGAATATTTACTCTTTCCTTAACACCGAAGTAGCCTCTTGAATACATTACTATACCGAGACCGACCGTAACAATAGCCATAATAAGGTACTTGGTTTTCTGAAGCTCAAGTGCGTCGGTTGAGCCCTCTTCTGCGTTGCTCTTAACAATAGCTGAAAGCACAAGGCCCACAACAAGGAAGAGCACCTCGGGAATAGCAGAGCCGATACTGTTGAAAATCTTGCTTATGGAGATAACAGAGCTTCTTTCCTTTGAGTCAGGGGTCATAACATTGGGAAGTCCCCAGAAGGAAACGTCACCGACGGTATAAATCATACCCCAGGCAACATATACGATTCCGGAATAAATCATAAGCTCCTTTTTCGGAAGGTCGGGACTGAGATACATAAGTATGGTCATAACTCCGATAGGAATGAGAGCGTAAAGTATGTAAGGTCTCATTTTGCCTTTCTTTGTCTGAGTACGGTCAACTATCATACCCATCATCGGGTCGTTGATAGCATCCCATACTCTGGCGAGAAGCATGAGAAGAAGCACAAACATAGGTGCTAACTGTAAAACATTAAGATAGTAGTCACTGATATAGCTGGACATAAGAGCATATATCATTCCCTGACCCATACCCGCAATGCAGAACGAGGTCAGTTCTTTTTTAGGCACATATTTCTTTTCTTGCATAATAATCCTCCTAGATGTGCATATTTCAACATATTTTAACATATTTTTCTTTTTATTGCCATTTTTTTTATAATTTTTTTGTTTTATTTTTGTTTTTTATATGTAGAAAAACCTAACTCTTTTTTGTGCTAAATGCCAAAAATTAAAATTAAGTTGAAATGAAAATAAAAATATAGTATGATTATTCCAAATGATTATGGGGGTGTGAATCAATGAGCAACACAACAGAATATTTTGAAAAAACCTTTGCCTGGTCCTCAGACAGCAAAACCTCTGACGAATACGTCATTATAAAAAACAACGTGCGTTTTTCAATTCTGTCAGACAGACTTCTTCGTGTTGAGGTAGATAATAACGGTATTTTTACCGATGAACCTACCCAGGCTGTTATTAACAGAAACTTCAGTAAACCCAGGATCCGCACTGTTGAAGACGGTGATGTTGTTATAATTATGACAACAAAAACAATATACAGATATGATACATCAGCTAAGAAAATGATAGGCATTTCCCTTAAAAACGGCAAGGACCTTACCGAATTCAGCAAGGGAAATCTTAAAGGTACATACCGCACTCTTGATCAGACCACCGGTGCCATCAATCTTGGCAACGGTATTATGTCAACTGATGGCGTTGCAGTTATTGACGACACTAATTCTCTTATTATTAAACCTGACGGTACAATCGGAGAAAGACGTAAAACCGAAAAGGACGAATACTACTTCTGTTATAACCACGATTACAGAGCAGCACTCAAAGATTTCTTCAGCCTCTGCGGTGAAGTTCCCCTTGTACCCCGTTTCTGCTTAGGTAACTGGTGGAGCAGATACAAGGCTTATACCCAGCAGGAATACATTGATCTTATGGAAAAATTTCTCGACAAGGAAATTCCCATCACCGTTGCCACAATTGACATGGACTGGCATTGGGTTGATGTTAAAAACCGCTTCGGCAAATGCGGAAGCAAAAAATCAATTATTCCGGGCAAGAGTGACAACATCTTCCAAGGTGACGGTTGGACCGGATACAGCTGGAACACCGAACTTTTCCCCGATTATAAAGGCTTCCTGAGATGGCTTCATGAAAAGAATTTCAAGGTTACAATGAACCTTCATCCCGCTCAGGGCGTCCGCTTCTTTGAAGATATGTATGAAGAAATCGCCAGCTTTATGGGAATTGATCCCGCCACAAAAAAGAGAGTTGAATTTGACATCACTGATCCCCGTTTTATAGATGCCTATTTTAATATACTCCACAAACCCTATGAAAATGACGGTGTTGATTTCTGGTGGATTGACTGGCAGCAGGGAAAGAACTCAAATATAAAAAATCTTGATCCTCTCTGGGCGCTCAATCATTATCACACTCTTGTTGACAGAGATGCAGCCGATAAACGTCCTCTTATTCTTTCCAGATTTGCGGAAATCGGATCACACCGTTATCCCCTTGGCTTCTCTGGCGACACAAAAATCTGTTGGGAGTGTCTTGATTTCCAGCCTTATTTCACCAGCACCGCAACAAACATCGGTTATACCTGGTGGAGCCATGATATAGGCGGCCATATGATGGGCTCAAAGGATGATGAGCTTTATACTCGCTGGGTACAGTACGGTCTTTACAGCCCCATAATGAGACTTCATTCAACAAGCAATGAATTCATGGGTAAAGAGCCCTGGAAGCACGAATACACCGCAGAAAGAATTGCGGTTGACACTCTCAGAGAAAGACACGCACTTATTCCCTACATATATTCAATGAACTACCGTACTCACAAAAACTGTCTTGCACTTTGTGAGCCTATGTATTACGGTTATCCAGAAGAATCAGATGCCTATAAGGTCAAGAATCAGTATTTCTTCGGCTCCGAGCTAATGGTTGCTCCTATTACAACTAAAATCAACCCGAAAACAAACCTTGCCTCGGTTGATGTTTGGCTTCCCGAGGGCAGATGGACAGATATTTACACAGGTGCTATCTATGAAGGCGGTAAGCGTATAAAGATGTTCCGCGGAATTGAATCAATACCCGTTCTTGCAAAAGAGGGTGCAATAATTCCTATGGCTGCCGACAACAGAAGCAATAACTGGTCAAACCCCGCTCAGATGCAGATACGCATTTTCAGAGGTAACAACACCTTTGAGCTTTACGAAGACGACGGTGAAACCAATGCATATAAAGATGGAAACTCTGCAATTACAAGATACACCGTAGAAGAAGCTGACAATAATGTTACATTCACCGTTTCACCGGCAGAAGGTAACTGCAGCTCTCTTCCCAGAAGAAGGGCATACACCTTCATCTTCGAAGATATAAGCGACGCAGAAATCAATGTTACCGTAAACGAAAAAGAAGCAAACTTCTCTTCAAAAAAGAAGTGCGGTAAGATTTATGTAAGCGTAAACGGCATAACACCTAAATCAGAAATCAGAATTCTTCTCAGCAACATAAAGTCACGTGCAAACAAAGATAAAAAAGAGCAGATTATTGACCTCATAACAAAATATCAGCTCAGCGTTAATTATAAGCTTGTAAAGTTCTCTAAATTTCTCAAGAACATTGACGGTAAGCTTCCTTCCTGCGACGACTGCCTCGCAGAACCGATAATTGAAGTACAGAATATGCTTTAAAAACAAACCCGACAGCTGCTGTATTACAGTCTCTGTCGGGTTAATTTTTTGAAATAATCATAGACATCGCAGACACAATATGCTATTATATAAAAAAACTATATGAGGTAAATTATGAATATTGCAAATAAACTGACCGTTTTCCGCGTAGCTCTTGTGCCGGTTTTTGTCCTTTTTATGCTTACGGATTTTACGGATTACAACAGATGGATTGCTTTTGCCGTGTTCTGCATTGCAACAATAACCGACAAGCTTGACGGAACAATTGCACGAAAATATAATATGATAACTGATTTCGGCAAGTTTATGGATCCTATAGCAGACAAGCTGCTTGTAAGCTCAGCATTAATATGTCTGACTGCTACAAATGAGCTTCCCGCCTGGGCTGTAATCGTAATAATAGCAAGAGAGTTTTTAATCAGCGGAATGCGTCTTGTAGCATCAGATAACGGCGTAACCGTTGCCGCATCAAACTGGGGCAAGGCGAAAACCGTTGCACAGATGGTTATGATTATAGTTATGATTGCCGATCTTAAAATACTTATAATACCGGAAAAAATTCTTCTTTATTCGGCTGTTCTTCTTACAATTATCTCAGGTATAGAATATGTAATAAAGAACAGAAAAGTTATAACCTTAGGGTCAAAATAAAGCGATTAACTGCAAGAAAGGAAACAGAATATGCATCTTTTAGCTATCAGCAAAGAAAACTACATCGGTCAGGCTGACCCCTACATCATTGAAAACAAGGGCAGATATTACATCTATGTCACAGGTCACGATGCTGTTTATGCCTATCATTCAGATAATCTTTTTGAAGGATGGGAGTATTACGGTCAGGTTATGACAATGGAGGGTCATGATTCCTTCTGGGCACCCAGCGTAATTGAGCTTGACGGAAAATTCTATATGTATAATTCTATTGAGATTTATAACGATGCCCCTGATAAAGGCGGTCACAGAGGAGCTATGCACGTAAGTGTATCTGACTCCCCTCTCGGTCCTTTCACAAATACAAAGCAAATTCTTCATCCTTTCTCAATTGACTCACATATCGTAAAAAATGAAGCCGGACTTTTTCTTTTTTATTCAGCCAACAGATTTGAAGGCGAAAGAATCGGTACCTGCATCTATGTTGACAGAATGCTTGACCCCTTCACTCCCGAAGGCAAGCCGGTGCTTGTTGTTGAGCCTACTCTTGATGAAGATATTTACCGCAGGGACAGATACAAAAAAGGTCAGCATTGGCACACAATTGAAGGCGCTTTCTATTTTAAAGAGGGCGACTGGCAGTATCTTATGTATTCAGGCAACTGCTTTGAGCAGCCAACCTACTACATAGGCTATGCAAGGGCAAAAACAGATGAAACTGACCTGACAAAAATCAAGTTTGAAAAATATCCCGATGATAATACATACTCCCCCGTTCTTTCTGCAAATGAATTTGAAGAAGGCACCGGCCACCACTCAATGATCAAGCACGAGGGACAATGGTATGCTATATATCATGCAAGAGATTATGAAAACACCGACGGAGCAAGCGCATTTGATGCAAGAAATGCAAGAATCTGCAAGCTTCACGTTAAGGACGGTATAATCACTGCTGAAAGATATAAGGATAAAATTTAAAATAATCCCCTTCGAAGTTTACGAAGCTTCTAAGGGGATTTTTATTTATCGCTTTATTTATAAATACGACCTAATAAAACAAAAAGAGACTGCTCTCTCAAGCAATCTCTTCTAACTGGGTATGGTGGTAATTATGGATACAATTCTCGGCAACAGTTTGGATAATGTACCCCTCCTGTAAATTTTGTACCCCACGGTGTTTTTCTGTACCCCAGCACAAATTCTTGTACCCCAAGAAGTACCGGGAATCCCTGTGTTATCTGTTAGATAAATTGGAATTTGTTTAACTATCACTATACAAAACTGCCAACAACATTTCGATTATGCGTATAGTAATAAAGAATAGCGAATCTTACTTCTTCTGGCTGTAATCACCGATTACTAGTCGGCACTGCTTACAAATGGAGGAAGGCATAGCATTTTGGCTGTAATTAAGCGGTTCAGAGACAATTTCAGTATCCTTCTTCCAATATCCCAAACCAAAAGGCGTCAATTTTTTGACCCAGTAAATGGCGGAGTCCATATCACACTGCAGAAAACCCGTCTCCATTTCTCTTCCGCATTTTGGACATTTCATATTTGCAGTCCCCCTTTCCCTTATGTAAATTATTCCCAAGTCCCTACAAATTCAAGCTTGTCTAACTGAATTATATCACAAACAAATACGGATTACAAGAATAAAGAAAAATCCCTATGGAACCATTGTATCAATGATTCCATAGGGAGATGAATTAGTTTGATAATAATGCTACGGTTTCAAAAGGTTTCATTTGGTTTCACTTAAAATGAAACCTTCCGCCCAAAAGTGAAACCTTCACGCATAAATGAAACCTTGCTAAAAATCACCAATCTAACGACAAATAATATGGCTGATCTACACCGTTTTCAAGACTATCACACATAATATATCGGACGATCAAATTTTGTTCATCAAAGGCAAAAATGAAATAGGTGTAACTGTCCGTTACTTCTTCAAAGGGCGGGTTGCCATCATACAAAAAGAAACAGGTATAGTCTCCCTTTTGCACGGTAACATAGTCACTTGACTGACTTTCGTACAATGCTTGTACACGGGCAACTTCTTTATCAAATTCTTCCTTTTCTAAGGGCCATTCGGCATATATGTCATAGGTGTAATCCATTGCCGGAAGATTACGGTAGTAATAATGGGCATCTAAATATACGGTCTCCCAACTACCATCCGGCTGTTTCTCATTTGTAAAATAGTGCGGCCAAATTGGAAACAGATCCTGAAAAAAGGAAGACCTGTTGGCAAGACAATCAGTATCAAAACGACGGTAATTGCGAATGTCCGATGTTTCAGAGCGTGAGCTGATACCAATGGAAGAGATAAAACTAATCGGGATGCTGAGGATGCATAGGACAATAAGGACTTTTCTTGCAGTGGGCAGCCATGGAAACCTAACCTTATCTTTAGGTAAAAGAACCATCAATAAAGTGGGAGAGAGTGCGAAAAGGACAACTACGAATGCTTTTGGGTTGAATACCGGATATGCGTCAGAATGGATACTGATGATTGCTGCAAGGAGCGAAAGAACCAAAGGGAGCCATGTGACGACACCCAACAATAAGGATTTGAAAAAAGCCAAGACCATTTTTCTAATATTCAAAGTAGAATCTTCGGATGGCAAAGGTTCGTTCACGACAGGTGCAGATAACTGCGTTGCAAGTTCGGAGATGGTGTAGGAATAGTTTTCGTCTAACCTCAGCAATGCCTGTAGAAGCGAGTTTTCTTCATTAATGGTGTTCTGTTTTCGTTGTTGTAATTCTTTTACAATTGGGATGATTTGAGAAGGTGATGAAAGCATTTCTTTGATCTCGGCAATAGAAAAACCGAACTTGCGAAAAATAGCAATATCTTGCAATTGTTGTATGTCGGATTTGGAAAAATCGAATGATTTCCTTCCCAAGTAGTTTTCTGTGTACGAAGGAGATATAAGTTGCTCCTCAATGTAATATCGAATTGTGCGGTCAGTTAGCTCAGTCAACTCGCATACAGTTTTGATTTTCATATAAACACCTCCATTTATAAGAGGATTATAACTTTTTACGCAAGGTAAAAGTCAATACTATTTTACATAT
>JAZPZK010000001.1:0-20340 GCA_045544675.1 Acutalibacteraceae bacterium | reverse complement strand
ACAAACCTCGCCCTCGGAGTACCTTTGTACGCCGTCGGGTAACCCAAAATAAAGCTTTTCGCTTTATTTTGGCTCGGTTTGTTCATTCTGCGCATTTTTTCCGAGCCCCTTAAAAAGGAGCTGTAAAAACTTTCGTTTTTTACAGCTCCTTAAAGCATTCAGTTGTTGTTTACCGAAAAATCCATAGCTCTTTTAAGACCGTGACGCATAAGAGAGTAAATGAGGTTTGCAACCTCTCTCGCACTTCTTCTTACGGGTTTGTTGAGCCATGTCCACAGAACACTTGTCATACCTGCGGCAATGAACTGTGCAATATAAGCACCAAGCTCGCTTGTGCTTTCAGCAGGGAGGAATTTGCCTGTGATACGGTTGAAGGTTTCACCCATACTCAGTGAGCCCTTGTCGCTGAGAACAACCAGGAAGGTATCTCTGTTCTTTTCGATGTATTCAAGCACCTTTGTGAGGAAAAGGCAGATGTCCAGAGTCTGACCGCATTCCTTTGTGAGGATGACCTCGATGTCGGCAGAAATATCAGCGATTATATCATCGTAAAGGTCAAACTGGGTATCGTAATGGCGGTAGAAGGTGCTGCGGTTAACGTCCGCACCGTCACAGATATCCTTTATTGTTATTGAGTGAAGGGGAGTATCCTTCATAAGGTCTATAAGGCTTGCCTTAAGAAGCTTTTTTGTCATTTTTACTCTTCTGCTGTCAACTTTATTCTCCATACCGGACATCTCCTTTTCTATATAATGTTATTTTAACACATTCAACCTAAAAAAGCAACACCGTGTTGATGAAAAAGCTGTAAGTATTAAAAAATTGTAATTTTTACAGATGTGCTGATATATTTATGCTTAAAAATTCTTTTTTCTCTGTTCAAAACCTGAAATGTGTGCTAAAATGTATTCATATCGTAACCGTATGCTTATACGGAAAAGAAAAGGAGAATTTAAAATGAGTAATCTGACCTTTACTAAAAGAAAAAGACTCGGCTACTGTGTGGGTATCACAACTGAGTCGGTGCTTTATAATATGTTCTACACATATTATTTGTTTTTTCTTACCGATGTGGCAGGTCTCAGCGCCGCTCTGGCAGGTACAGTAAACCTTATTTCTGTTGCCTGGGACGCTATAACAGACCCCATCGTAGGCTCCTATGCAGACAGACCCGGTGTTGATAAAAGAAAGCTGATGCTCAAGGCTGCCGTGCCGGTAGGTATCACCTTTGTGGGTGCATTCCTTCCTCTCGGTGAACTTAACGAAGGGCTTAAATTTGTTTTCTATGTTGCACTCACAATGCTCTTCTGGCTTGCTTACACGGTTTACACCATTCCTTATTATGCAGTTGTTGCGGAAATAACCCAGGATTACGACGAAAGAACTGCAATCAGAGGTCAGAGCTCACTTTTCAATACCCTTTGCATTTTTGTTGGTAATGCAGTGCCCTCCGTGCTTCCCGGCCTTTTCGTTGGTCTTTCACTTTCTTTAGCTCTCGGCTGGACTGTTACAGCTCTTGTTCTCGGCCTTATTGCAATAGCAACAGGTCTTATTGCCGCAAAGAGCCTTAAGGGCGTTACTCTTACCCGTACCGAAACCAAAAAGGAAGAAAGAGCCGGCTTTAAGGATTATCTGGAAATTCTTAAAATCAAGCCCTTCAGATGGTTTGTTGTGTTTGTATTCTTCTTCCTTGTGGCAACCTCAATGATTCAGACCAACTTTGCTTATCTTGTTCAGGGTAAGCTTGGTATGAGCGATGACGATATGGTTATTGTTATCGTTACACTTGTTGCGGCAATGGCAGTTATTATTCCCATTGTTACAAAGGTTGCAGAAAAAACTGACCGTAGAATAACAAGTATTGTTTTCACAGCAATAACTATGGTAGCACTTGTAGCAATTAAATTCATCGGAATAAATAATATTGTTATGCTTATCGCATCCGTATTTGCATGTGCAATAGGTCTTGGCTGCTTCTGGACAGTATTCTATTCAATGGCATACGACCTTGTTGAGGTTGACGAATACGTAAACGGCAAGCGCCGTGAAAGCATGATTACCGCCTTCCCTCAGTTCTTCCAGAAGTTCGGCGCCGCAATCGGTATGTGGCTTTCAGGCCTTATTCTTGAATGGGGCAAGTATGACGGCGCACTTGATGTTCAGCCTGATACGGCAAAAGCAGCTATCGAAAACATTGCTACTGTTGTTCCTGCCGCTTTCCTTGCTCTTTCAATAGTGGGTCTTGTTCTTTATCCCGTAACAAGAGAACGCTTCAACATTCTTAAAAACAAGCTTGAAGAAAAGAGAGCGGGCAAAAGCACGGATAATAAAGGTATAGAAAAGTTGGTTTGATGTAAATGCTTACTGTTAAGAATCTTACAAAAAAATACGGAAAAATTCTTGCAAATAACGGCGTAAGCCTTGAGGTGCCCTCAGGTGAGATTGCGGTGCTTCTCGGGCCTAACGGTGCAGGTAAATCCACGCTTATAAAATCCGTATGCGGACTTCTCAGATACGACGGTGAAATAACTGTCGGCGGATATAACAACAAAAGCACAGAAGCAAAAAGGCTTCTCGGCTATGTGCCGGAAATGCCTGCGGTTTACGACCTTCTTACAGTAGGGGAGCATCTGGAATTTATTCTCAGAGCCTATAAAATGCAGGACGACGGACTTTCTGAAAGCCTTCTCAGACGCTTCGAGCTTTACGATAAAAAGGATAAGCTTGCAAAGGAGCTTTCCAAGGGTATGCAGCAGAAGCTTTCAGTCTGCTGCGCTCTTGTGCACAGACCCCGTGTTGTGATTTTCGATGAGCCGCTTGTGGGCCTTGACCCCTATGCCATAAAGCAGCTCAAGGATATTTTTGTTGAGCTTAAAAACGGGGGAGCATCGGTGCTTATCAGTACTCATATGATAGACAGCGTTGAGGATTATTGGGACCGTGTATACATTATGGTTGACGGACAGATAAAAAACTGTAAGCATAAGCACGACGGTGAAACGGGACTTGAGGAGCTTTTCTTCTCTGTTACACAAAAGGAGACGGATAAGTAATGGGCGCACTCAGTTATCTGTTTTTCACAAGGCTAAAAAATCAGCTGAAGCAGTTTTTGCGTAAGCCCTCAAAGCTTATATTTATGCTGATAGCTGTTCTTGCGGTTGCCGTTACGCTGATTCCTGCGGGAATGGAGGACGGTGTCGGTCACTACAGAAGCATGGAAGAATTTTATGCTATTGTGGCGGTTTTGTATGCGGCGGTGTTTATCACAACGGCAAAAAACGGCTTTTCCAACGGGGCATCCTTTTTTTCAATGGCGGATGTCAACCTGATTTTTGTTTCGCCGCTGAAGGCATCGGGAGCACTGTTTTTCGGTATGCTTCAGCAGCTCGGCAAATCTCTTACGCTTGGCCTGTTTCTTCTGTTTCAGTATACCCTTGCCCACGAGCGCTACGGTATAGACTATTCTGTTCTGATTTTTGTGGCACTCGGCTACGGCATAACCGCCCTTTTCGGTCAGATGACAGCTACACTTATTTATATAGCCGTCGGCTCATCGGATAAAAAAACTACCGTAGGCAAAGGCGTTTTCTATTCAGTTATCGGTGCATTTGTTCTTTACGAAGCCATTAAACACGGAGTTATCCATAGCTTCAGCATTGATACTCTTATCTCAGCGGTAAGGGACAGCTTTATGTATCTTTTTCCTGTGAGCGGCTTTGTCACCCTTGCGGTTGAAGGTGTTTGCAGCGAAGAAACGGTAAAGCTTGTTATAGGGCTTGGCGCAGGAGTAGTTTTTTCTCTCGCATATTATTTCATTCTTTCCTTTGCCAAGGGCGATTTTTATGAGGATGTGCTTACCGCAGCTGAGGTGTCCTTCTCTGCCGTAACATCGGCTAAGGAGGGCAAAACAGCAGAGCTTACACCTAAGAATATCCGCATAGGCAAAACAGGTATAAACAAGGGCTACGGAGCCTCGGCAATACGCTATAAGCATAAAACCGAAAACCGCCGCAGCCGTGTTCTGATTTTTTCGGGCGTTACTCTCTTTGTTACAGCAATGCTTGCGGCTTACTGCTTTGTGATACCCTCAACGGTTGCAATTTTTGTTACCTCGGTCTATACTCTGACTATTACGGTGTCTCTTGGAAGATGGTCAAAGGAGCTTACTCAGCCCTATATCTATCTCATACCCGAAAAGCCCTTCAAAAAGCTCCTGAACACAATTAGTGAGCAGATTCCCTCACTTATAACCGAGTGCATAATATGCTTCATACCTGTTCATTTTATCCTGCACCTGAGCTTTGCACAAACCCTTTCCATGATGGCTGCAAGAATCGGCTTCGGCTTCTTGTTCATCGGTGCAAATCTGCTTTTACAAAGGCTTTTCGGCAAGGCTCAGCGTACTGTAATTTCAATCGTGATTTATCTTCTGATTGTCACTGCTTTCAGCGTTCCGGCAATGGTCGGTGCCTTTCTCATATCCTTTATGGCACCCTTCAATCCCGAATTCGGATATTTTCTTACAGTACCGATAAATCTTGTTGCCGCACTTATACTGCTGTTCCTTTCACGGAATGTTCTGCAGTATTCGGAATATAATTACAGATAAATGATTATCCCTCCGGTCGAGCTGCGACCGGGGGGTTCAGCTAATTATCATTGAAACTAACCGAAGATAAACATAATGTAATTTCTGTATTAACAATATATTAAGATTTATTGTAAGTGTTTTCTTGTTTACAGTTTTTTTCTTATGAATCAAGATATCTTTTTATCGCTCTTACCTTTTCCTCCATTTCCCACTTTTCCTCATAAAGAAGCTTGAGTAGGGCATTGAGTCTTTTAACCTCGGAATAGTTGTAGCGGATTCTTGCGACTTTCAGCTTCTCCGTGGTATTTTTAATGGCGTTTTTCTGAATCTCTATTGAATTTTTATATTCTGAATATAACTGCTCCATCTTTACTCCCTTCAGCCCGTGCCGAAAATTATATAATTACAGCTTACTTTATAAAAATCCGTAAGCCTTTTCAGCTCAGCCATGGTCATAATACTGCCTTTTCGCTCAATAGCCTCAATTCTTGAGGTGCTGATGCCGGTCTTATCACTAAGATAGTCTGCGGTAAGGCATTTTTCTGCACGCAAGGCTCTCAGGCGCTTTGCTATTTCGTCTGAATTGATGTGAGAACTGAATGATCGGTTATTTTCGTTTATGATGCTTTTTGTCCGTTCTTTGTCCGTGCCGCCGTATATAAGCTCTATAGCATACTTCAGCTTTTCATAGACTGTTTCGTTAATTGCCGTGAAATGTCTGTGAACCGTAGAACGGTCAACGTTCAGCTCTTCGGCAATCCGGTTTTTCGTCATACCTCTGTACCAGTGCAGCTCAACGATTTTTCTGTCAAAGTCGTTCAGCTCATCTCTAATTACTTTTCTTACAAGCTTGTTTAACTCCGCCTTTCTTTTTATAAAAAGCTCTTCACTTTCAACTGTATTCTGTTTTGCCTGCCAGGATGAAAAGGTGAGTCTGTCACTCTGTTCATCAGACATACTGTCATACTTACTGCTCATTCTTTCTTAATACCTCCCGTTGTATCCGAAAAAAACAACGAACATTTGTTCTCTAGATATAATTTTAGAAGGGAAAATCGGATGTGTCAATAATCAATAACCAAATCGACATTCACAGACCCAAAAAGGGGACTGATGTAAAAACCGGTAATTATTTACCTTGATTCGGAGATAAAAGCCTGATGAAAACTATAGCGGATTATAAATTTTTAATATGAATTAAAGTTTTTCTCCTAATATTGAAACAATAGTTTTCAAATACTTGCTTTTTTTATTAAAATAGTATAGAATAACTGTTAGTTGTGAACTTTTATGTTCCAAATACAAATCAGAAAAGGATGAAACTAATGGCAAAACAGGAAAAGAGCGCTGCTGAACTCTACCGTGAGGAAAGAAAGGCCCGTCTTGCAAAAGCGGCAAAGAAAAACAGCAAAAAAACAAATAAGATTATATGGAGCAAGAAGGGCAAGTCTGCCGTTTCAGTTATTGTTGTTCTGGCTCTTATTATTGGTATAGCAGGAATTGTGCTTAATTCAATGGGTATGTTTGAAAGAGGTAAAAAGGTTATGACCGTTGACGGTGTTGAGGTTGATAAGTATGAATTGGCATACTACAGCTCAAGAATTTACGATAACCTTTTCCAGAATTCTTATCAGTATGACTCATATTACGGTGAAGGCTACGGCGTAATGGTAACCGGCTATGACTGGTCAAAGACTCCCGATAATCAGAGCTATCCCACAGAGCTTGAAGGCTATGAAAACCCCACCTTTGCAGATTACATTGAAGAGGGTGCAAAGAATCAGATCAAGCTTGTAAAGACCTATGTCAAGTATGCTGAGGAAAACGGCATTGTTCTTGACGATACAGATAAGGCAGGCGTTACAGCATCAATCAATGAGCTTAAGCAGACAGCTCTCAAGAATAACTACGGCTATGCAAACTTCATCCGTTCAGAATACTGCTACGGTGAAGGTATGACTCCCGATCTTCTTGAAAAGATTCTCACCGAGGCTGCTATTGCAGAAAAGGTAGAGCATCTTAAGGCTGAGGAATTCGCAGAGGTATATACCTCCGAAAAGGTAGAAGAGATTTATCTCGAAAACCTTACAACCTACGGTGTTGTTTCCTACAGAAGCTATGTTGTTTCCGCAACAGAAGAGGCTGACACAACGGCAACAGAGGCAGAAATGGCAGCAGCAAAGGCAAAGGCAGATTCACTTGCCAAGGCAGCTGATGAAAATGCATTCCTTGCTGAGGTTGCAGAAATTGAGGATAACGATAAGTATCTCACAGATGATACTCTTACCCTTAAGACAGATGCAGCTTACTCAGGTCTTGTTGCAGCAGACGATGAGGGCAAGCTTGCTGACTGGATGTTCTCATCCGAAAGAACAGCAGGTGAAACCTATGTTTTTGAAAACGCAGGCAAGGGCTACACAGTATGTATGATTTCTGAGCCTGTTCACAAGGTTGCTCCCACCTATGACAACTATGATGTAAGACATATCCTTGTTAAGTTCCCTGAGGAAGCAAAGGAAGAGACAACAGAGGAAAACAAGGAAGAGACAACTGAAACCGAGGAAGAAAAGGTTACTGCCGAGCTTCTTGATACATCAGCATACGATGCAGTTATTGATATTGACGTTGATGTTGATGAAACAAAAGATCCTGCCCTTTATATGAAGGCTCAGGGCATCCTTGAGGAATACCTTAAGGGCGAAATGACAGAGGACGCTTTCGGCGAGCTTGCAAAGAAATATTCCGAGGACGGCAATGCTGATGAGGGCGGCATCTATGAGGATGTTGCAAGCGGACAGATGGTTTCCGAATTTGAAGACTGGGCACTTTTGGCTGCAGACAGAAAAGCAGGCGATGTAGGTATCGTTGAAACAGAATTCGGTTACCATATTATGTACTTCATCGAAAGAGAAGAGGTTTCCAACTGGGAAACAGAAATCAGAGATGAAAAGTCAACAGAAGACCTTGCAGCTTTCGGTGAAGAGCTTCTTGAAAATGTAGTGATTGCGGACTTCAACACAAAGCACGCTGCAGACATCAGAGCCTTCGTTAAGACTCTTTCAAGAAATTCTGCAAGACAGTACTCCTCAACAAGCACATTCACATACTAAGAATAAAAAAAGAGGTAATACAGAGCATTCTGTGTTACCTCTAACTTTTTTATTTGGCGGAAAGCAAGTACGTTTTTTGCTGATGGCGTCGGTTATTCGGCTACTGCATAGAAATTGGATTCCCATGCGGGAATGTAAGGATGATGACGGAAATATATTTTATATCCGTTATACAGCTCCTTTATTTTAAAGGGTATGGCAAACATATCCTCATTTCTGTGGTAAGCACAGACATAAAGCTTCGGAAGATACTTTTCTATGGTAGCTTTTGCACCGTCAAGTGCCTTCAGCTCCGAACCTTCAATATCCATTTTTATAAAGGAAACGGGGGAGGATACAACGTTATCAACGCTGTCGAAGCTAACGGGAACGCCCTTGTCCTCCTGACGGGAGTTTCTTCCTGCCTTTTTATCGAAAAACAACACTTCCTTTTTCTCCCATGCACCAAGATTGTGATATTCAATGTTATCGAGCTCTTCTGTTTTCCTCATAAGCTTACTGAAATTTTTTTCATCAGGCTCAAAGGCAAAGATTTTTTCATATTTACCTTTTGTATGATCTAAAAACTCTCTTATCGTGTCACCGTCATATGCACCAAGGTCAACTATGATTTCATTATCCCTAAGACATAGAATGTCACGGTAAACCTCATCCTTTTCACTTTCGCAGGAGAAAAGATACTGAACCTTGCCGCTGATTTTGAAATTGAGAACATCGCAAAAGGTCTTTTTTGATTTTTCGTCGGCAAGCATATCGTAGGCTTTTCTGAAGCTATCCTCATTTTCTCTGAGGTAATCTATTGTGAAAAGCCCCTTTCCTGCTATAGGCACAGTAGGGGAATAAAGCTCATATTCCTCTGCCATTTTTCTTACTTTTTCGAGGGTTTCCCTATCGTGAACTGCAAAGGTCATAAGTATGATAAAATCCTCATATTTTTCTCTCGCCTCAGAAAAGGAAAGAACCTTTTTGCCGTGGAAAAAGTGTCCGCGCACAAAGCCGTCGCTTGCAAAGGTGTCAGCATAGGAAAGGCCGAGGCCTTCAAGCACATCTATTATCATATCTGCACCGTTACCCATACCGTAGAGAAGTATGGGCTTATCTGCTTGCTTCAGTCTTTCCCAAAGAGGGGTCTCCTTAATGAGCTCTGTCAAAACATCACCGCCTGTAGTATTTTATCTGCGGTCTATTTTAACATATGGCGTAACGCATTTCAATGAAGAATTTTGAGAAAAAGTAAATAAAATGGAAAGTATGCCGTTTTACTGTACAAATTGAAAAAAATGTGATAGAATTAAGAGTAAATATTCCCGTGCAGGAGGATTATATATGTCCAATAAAAAGAGAATTATCGGTATTATTGCAGGTGTTCTTGTTTTTGTGATAGCTTTTGTGGGAGGTTATCTTCTTGCAGATAAAATTTTCCCCGGCAAAAACGCCACCAATACCGATGCTGTGTCATTGTTCGACCCGGAAAATGAAGAGCTCGGCGAAGGCGAGCTTACAATCGCTAACAGTGAATACATTTATTACTGCGTTTCATTTTTAGACAGCCTTTGCTCAAGCTCATTCCAGTATGATTATTATTACGGTGAGGGCTACGGACTTCAGTTCACCGGATATGACTATAAAAAAGGTCCCGATGAGCAGCTTTATGACGGTGAAGAGGAAATAGAGGGAGTTGAAAATCCCACCTATCTTGATTATATCGAATACAGCGCAAAAAAGCAGCTTTCCACCGTAAAAGCATATGTCAACTATGCAAAGCTCAACGGCATTGCACTAAGTGAGGATGAACTCAGCGAAATCGAAACAGCTATAGAAAACGCAAAAACAAGCGTTTCAGAAAGCGGTATGAGCCTTGATGAATATCTGAAGAAGTATTTCGGTGAGGGTATGACAGAAGAAATTTACCGCAAGATTGTAGAGGAACAGTTTCTTATAAATAAAATCGACGGAATCAAGAGCGAACAGTTTGAAAGCAAGTATACGGACAGCGTGCTTGAGGAAGTTTATAACGAAAACAAATCAACCTACGGTGTTGTTACATTCAGAAGCTATGCTTTTGCCGCTGAAAGCAAGACCGATGAGGACGGCAGCACAACTGTTTCCGAGGAGGCTATGGCTGCTTCAAAAGCACAGGCAGAAAAGTTTATGTCCTCTGTTACCGATGAGGCTTCCTTCAAAAAGCTTGCCGCTGAAAGCGAGATGAATAAGGGTAACGAGGAATCTGCAAAATATCTTGAGGACGACACCCTTACCCTTGCTGAGGATGCTGACTTTTCAACAGTTGAATATGAAACCGGTGATGCGGATTTTGCCAATTGGGTATTCTCGCAGGATAGAAAGAACGGTGAAACAAATATGGCAGAGGTCAAGGATTTCGGCTATGTTGTTTATATGATTGTTGAGCCTGTTCATAAGATTAAAACCAGCTATACCTATGATGTAAGGCACGTGCTTTTCCAGTTCCCTGAAGAGGGCACATCGGGCAGCGGCGCGATTGCGGCAGATATTATGGATACATCAGAGTATGATACGGTTATCGATATTGATATTGATCCTCTGACAACTGCAGATCCCGTGCTTTACTCAAAGGCTCAGGACGCTCTTATTGAATACCTTGAGGGTGAATGCAGTGAGGATTCCTTCGCAGCTCTTGCGAGAAAGTATTCTTCTGACGGCAACGCTGAGCAGGGCGGTATATATGAAGCTGTAACCGAAGGAAAGATGGTCGCTGAGTTCGAAAACTGGGCACTCGAAGAGGGCAGGCAGAAGGGCGATGTAGGTATTGTAGAAACACAGTTCGGCTATCACATTATGTATTTTATCAAAAAGGATGTTGTTCAGAGCTGGCAGAGTGTTATCAGAGAGGATAGCGTATATAACGATGTTATTGCCTTCTCGAAGGAGCTTACAGACAGATATGAGGTTGATATTGAGGGCTACGAAGGCACAAAGGAAACACTTGACAAGCTTGTCGAGCAGAACATCGAATACTATGACTCAATGATGGCAGGTAACACAACCGCCGCAGAATAATGATTCAGGAGGTCAGACTATGAATAAAAAAATAGTAATTATAGCTCTTTCAGTAGTGCTTGCTCTGGTTGTTATCAGTGCAGGAATTTTTGCAGCAGTATCAAGTCAGAACAAAGAGCCTGAGGAAGGTACCACCAGTGCACCTATCGATAACAGCAGCAATCAGGGTGAGCAGTTAAACGGTAATGAAGGCACGGGCGACAGCTCGTCGGAAGGTGCTGAGGGTGAGGGTACACCTGATGCACAGACTGATATTTCAAAGCTTATAATCGGCACATGGCGCGACAGCGCAGATATGAGCGGCTATGCCTTCTATGAGGATGGCAGCGTTGAAATGACTTATGTGAATCTTACCATTCCCGTGCTCAACTGGCCTATAAACGGCACATCAAAGGGTGTTTATACTCTTGAAGGTGATAAGCTCACAACAACCTTCTCAATCTATTCGGCAAGTATTATCAACACCTATACGGTAAAGGTTGAAAATAACACCCTTACTATGTATGACCACGAGGAATTTGAAACTGCAACCTATCAGAAGGTAAGCTCATCCGCTCCTTCACAGAACGGTGACAATACGCAGAATTCAGGTGAAATTGCCGACGGAACAGATCTTGCAGGCTCATGGACAAACGGTGACGGCACAGAAAAATACGTATTCAATGCAGATTCAACTGCAAGCGTTACAAAAAACGGCGTTGTATGTGCAGGTGTTTACCTTACAGACGGAGATAAAATAACCCTGCAGTATACTCTCAATTCTGAGAAGATAACGGAAAAATACACCTATACCGTTTCATCAAATAATCTTATTCTTACAAGCGGTGCGGATATGACCATCCTTGTAAGAAGCGGAACTGCAGATATTCATGACGGTAGCACAGAAGACCTTCTCGGTATATGGAGAGACGGCGCAAATATGAGCGGCTATGAATTCAAGGATGGCGGTGTGGTTGATATTACATACGTCAATTTCACCGTGCCTGTTATCAATATGCCCATCAACGGCACATACACCGGCTCCTATACTGTTGACGGAGACAGCATTACAATAAGCTATTCAATTTACGGCAACAGCATAACTGAAACCTATACCTATACGGTAAGCAATAACGCTCTGACTCTCAAAAATGCTGACTCAGAGGTTTCAACCTACATCAAGCAGTAAGAGGTACACTATGACACAGCAGGAAAAGGTATACGAGGCACTCGATAAGCTCGGTATAGAATACAAGGTTATTCATCACGAGGCAGTAACCACCATTGAGGATATGGATGCCATGGGAATCTTCACCGACGGTGAGGTGTGTAAGAATCTCTTCTTGCGCAACGCCAACGGAAAAACCCATTATGTTGTTTCTATGCTCAAGGATAAGCACCCTGATATTCAGCAGGATATCAGAAGTCAGCTTGGCTGTTCAAGGCTTTCCTTCGGCTCTGACGAAAGACTAATGAAGCATATGGGGCTTACTCCCGGTGCGGTTTCACCCTTCGGTATAATCAACGACCCGGATGCAGATGTCAATGTTGTGCTGGACAGTGAGCTTAAAAAGGTTGATGGTTATATAGGCTTTCATCCCAACGACAACACCGCATTTCTCTGGCTTAAGTTTGATGATCTTATTAAGTTCATCAAATCCCGCGGCAACGATATTTATTATATCAACATATAATTTTAAAGCGGCATATGCCGCTTTTTTTGTTAGGTCATATTTTCCTTCGGATGATAATATCAATATAAGGGTGATAATATGAAGAAGAAACTTGCCCTTATTACAGCTCTGCTTATGTTTGTTTTATCCTTCGGAGCATGCAGTAAGGATAGCTTTATGGATATTTACGGCTTCACTCATTACTATAACAGAATTACAACCGATGATGAAATCGCAATGGAGGATTATCTTATCAGAAACAGCACCTACAGCCTTGTTTTAGGCGATGAGAGGGAAGAAGTGCATCTTGCTCTTGTAAGCGGAGAAAAGGGCAAAATAGAAGAAATACGCCTTCTTGCCGCAAAGGTAGATGAAGAGGGGAACAAGACAGCGATAAGTGAAGAAAAGCGTGAGTTTTTCTGCAGCAGACTCAGGGAGCTTCTTATTGCTTACACCCTTTTGCCTGAATCGGAGTGTGATGCTGTTATAAAGGATATGAAGCTCGATAATCTCACAAGCTTCACGTCTGAAGGGGAGCTTACAAAAACTCTGGGGGACTGGCACACGGTATATTATTCCAACGGGCTTGCATCGGTGTTTATGATATATAATATACACCTTCGTCCCGTTGAAAAAACTGAAAAGCCCCTGAGTAAGCCTGATTTCGGCAACACGGCATATACCCGTAAGGAAGAATAAAAAAGTCGGTGAGCTCTTTTTGTGAGCTTCACCGACATTATATTATGCGCTTGTTTCCTGATAGGTATGAAGGTCGGGCTTGATCTGCTTGCTTTCGTCAATCCATTCGTGAATAACAGCGGGATTTGCAAAGATTTCATCCAGCTTCTGAATGCAGGGGATAGCTTCACCGAAATCCATAGCTCTGTGGTCCATAGCCATACAGATGGGAAGCACCTTGCCGATAACGATTTCCTTTTTGCCCTTGATCTCTTTTACAACGGGCTTTTCCTGAATTGCACCCACGCAGAAAACTGCAACCTGAGGAGGAATAATCTCAAGAAGAGCTGCTGTACCCTTCTGACCCTTATAAAGAGAGCCGATGTTGGAAATTGTGATCGTGCCTTGTTCAATATCTCTATCGCAGAGTCTGTCACTTTCAGGGATAGCATAATAATCCTTTTTAGCCTTGCCCTTGAGAAGGGTGGTCTTTGTTTTACCGAGCTTTGATTCAGCTATTCTGAAAAGAGCCTGAAGAATTTTACCCTTTTTGATTGTGTCAACGGTTTTGTTGAAGGCTACAGTATAAAGGGCTTCGGTAAGCTCTGAGTTTTCTGCCTTTTCGCGGAGCTTTTTCATATCAGCTCCCATTTCGTCAATATTCTTTATATGACAGTCGTGAAGATTTGTTGTCATCATACGTCCGTCGGGGAGAATTGTAGGCATTGAGATGTTGATGTTTTCGTATGTTGTAATCTTACCCTTAGCCGTACGGTGGTTATACTCAATATGAGAATTGAGCACGGGTGCTGCCTTGATACCCTCGGTGATAACCTTGAGTATAACGGTGTTGAAAGTTATTTTGTCCTCGGGGTTTCTTCTTTTGTTGATTTTCTGATACTCCTTGAAAAGGGCATCAACGTCTGCTTCATAAATATATGAAATATGGGGGATGTTCTGCCATGAATCGGTTGTTATTGAAGCTACCATTTTTCTCTGGATGTCATAGTATTCGGATTTAATAATTTTCATTTTACAGTTCACCTCTTTAATAAAATTACCTCATTCTTAATTGCTTCCGCAGCTTACCCGGCTTCGGAAACTGATGACATAATACCTCATTCAAATTGTGAATATTTTATTAAAATATGAACAAACTGTAAACAACACAGTGTTGCGTTAATTTTGGTTTGTTTGACAAAAACTAGTGAGAAATGATGAAAAAATCTATAACTCTTAATGGAAAATAAACTAATTATTAAAAACTATTAAAGGAAATCTGTTTTTAAAACAACAGATTTTTCCGTTGTGTCTATGAAAAAAGCCTGTTAAAAATATTGCAACAATGTTACATTTGCTTTTTTTAATTCCCGTGGGTAATTTCACAAAAAAAGTCGGAGCAGCTGCCCCGACAAAAGTGTTTATTTCTTTGATTTTCTTGTAACCTTCTTTTTGTTGCCTTTTTCATCAACGATATAGGTGTTTTCAAGCTGACCGACAAGGCTCGCCTTGAAGGAATCAATGTATTCTCTTCTGAGAACATCTCTTTCCTTAAGCTCGTCCTCTGTCAGACCTTCAGGAGTTTTGGCTTTTTTTGCAAGCTCATTTATTCTGTCGATTTTTTCCTGAGTCATTATTTTTCCTCCTCCCATTTTTTCCATTCCTCGGGGCAGTAGCCTACCGTTGCTTTTTTGCCGTTTCTTACAATCGGTGTTTTGAAAAGATCTTGGTTTTCAAGAAGCTTTTCCTCCTTTGCTTCCTCAGAAGCAAGATATTTTATAAAGGACTGATCGTACTTTTTGCTTTTTTCATTAACAAGGTCCTCGAGAGAGCACTTAAGAGCTGACTTGATTGATCTGTATTCGCCCTTGCTCATACCGAATTTTGCAAGGTCAACGAACTGGAATTTTATGTTTCTTTCTTTAAAATAGCGTTGAGCTTTTTTAGTATCAAAGCACTTTGCGGTGCCGTAAATCTGAATATTCATTACATACTCCTTAAAAAATCCTTTCTGTTATTTTAAAGCAAAAAACTTCTTTTGTAAAGAGTTTTTATTGAATAAAGCCTTTGGTTGTGCTATACTTTCATAAAAGAGGTGAAAACAATGGGAATTTGCTATATTATCGGTGCAGGCGATGTGCTTGCTTCAAAGCAAAAAGCCAATGAGGATGATTATATAATCTGTGCCGACGGCGGATATGAATTCGGCAGTCTTTTCGGCAGGGAGGCTGACCTTGTTGTAGGCGATTTTGATTCTCTCGGAAGAATACCCGAAACGGATAAAAAAATCGTTGCTCCCTGCGAAAAGGATGACACGGATATGGCACTTGCCGTTGAAGAGGGTCTGAAGCGCGGATATAAGCATTTTATACTTTACGGTGCTCTCGGCGGTGAAAGGATAGACCATTCCATAGGTAATATACAGCTTCTTTCATATATTGCCTCAAAGGGTTGTATCGGTGAAATACACCACGGAAAAACGGTGCTCACAGCTTTTTCTGACGGTGAATTAAGCTTTTCGGATGAATATAAAGGATACATCTCCGTGTTCTCTCTTACAGAAAAAAGCGAAGGTGTCACCATTGAAAATCTTAAATATCCCACAGAAAACCTGACGATGTATTATAACCTTACAAGGGGACTGAGTAATGAATTTCTCGGCAAAGAAAGCCGCATAAGTGTAAGGTCAGGCAGTCTGCTTGTGGTTTATAACAGATAAAATAACAGACATACTTTAAATTCTGAGATTAAAGTATGTCTGTATTTTTTTTTATTTGATCAGAAGCATAACGGTTGAAAGAATTCCCTTTATAACCGAAGCGTTTATACCGAGAAGCTCGGAAGAGAAGGTGCTGATAGCATCGGTGTTGTTTTCGTAGCTTATAACGTTAAGAATATAGCCTGCAAGGGCGGCGAATATTGCTTCCTTGTCACCGTTGAGCTCCATCCTCTTGCCGGTTCTGTCGCCGCTCTGAGCCACAACAGCATCGGAAAGGCGCACTATTTCGTTAAAATCGTATTCGGGAAGAACTATTCCCGTGCTTGCGAGAAGCTCAGAGAGAAACTCATTCAAGGGCGGGAGATTAAGTCCCGTAAGTGCCATATCCGGGTTATTTGCAGAGCAGGTAGAAGCGGTGTTGTAACCGTTGATAAGGTCGGGAAGAATGCCTAAAATATATGAAACGGGACCCTGCTTGACCGGTTCAAGGATTGTAAGCACCTTTTCGGTTATAAGCTCCATTCTTCTTGCGCTGTCAAGGCCCTGCTTGCCTATGAACTCCTCAAGAGAGGGCATAGGTCCTGTATGGAAGGCTTCAAGAAGCGGAACGAGAGCTTCGTCATAGGCTGTTGGAGCAAGCATAATGTTAAGTGCAAGCACATCACCGAAATGCTCTGCACCGGCACCGCAGGCCTTTATGAACATATCCTTGTCGCCGGCAGTAATACCGAAGGGGATAATGTCAACATCCTCCCAGACTTTGCCCTCTGCCTGAAGTGTGCTTATATAGCTGTATGCCTCAGGGAAGCTTCTTTTGAGAGCAGCAAAGGAAATATCCTTAAGCTCTATATCGCAAAGCTCTGCTGTAAGCTTTGAAACCATAGTTGCAACGCTGTCGGTAAAAATCATATTCTCAAGGCTGTTGCTTGCCATAAATTCTGTTGCGGCAGAATCAAGGGAGCTGATGATTGAAGCTACGGATTCTCTGCCCATAAAGCCTTCAAAAACTGCGGTGAAATCCTTGTCCTGAGCGTTGTGGTTTTCAACGAGCACCGAAGGGTCGGTGTTATCGCTCTTAGGGCTGTTCTTAGCAAGGATATTCATAAGGCAGGCGACTGTTCTGTTCATAAGGTCGCTTGTCATAAGCTTTCCGATTTCGCTGTCGGGATCAATTTCCTTAAGAGTATGAGTAAAGATATTCTCTATAGAAGTATAATTGTTTTCGTATGTGAAATGACCTGTGATATAGTCTGCAATATAGAAGAAGATTGCATCTCTGTCGCCCTGAATTTCAACTCTTTTACCTCTGTTTCCTCCGCTTTCGGCAACAGATGCTGTGCCGAGCTTTGAAAGAGCATCAAGGTCAATCGGCTCATAGGTCATTGAAAGAAGGCTCCATACGGAATCAAGGATTGATTCGATTTCGGGTAGCTTCAGACCGAGGTCACGTTCATTGATAAAGGCGCAGGCTCTTTTATAATTCACAATAAAATCAGGGAGCATTCCGCAAAGGTAGGTGAGGGGAGCTTCCTTTACGGGATCAATCATAGTAAGAACCTTTTCTATAAGGAATTCCACTCTTTTGCTGCCGCTGAGGCCGGTTTCGAATACGAAGCCGGTAAGTGAGGGCATTGCGCCGGTATGAAGAGCTTCAAGTGCAGGCACAAGAGCATCGTTATATGCAGACGGAGCCTTGAGAATAAGAGTGAGCATATCATCGCCGAGGAACTTTCCGAAGGCACCGCAGGCCTTGATAAAGGCATCCTTATCACCGGCGGTGATACCGAAGGGTATTGTGCCTATGTGCTCCCATGAAGCGGAGCTTAACTGCATATCGTTGAGCATAGTGTGAGCATCCGGATAGTCTTTTTTCAGCTTGCTGAAGCTTACATCGGTAAAGCTTTTGCCTGAGCTTTCACCGAGAAGCTTACCGAGTATACTTGCCGTTTCATCGGTGTAAAGAATTGTGTCAATATTTACTGTAGCAATAGCCTCAGCAAGAAGAGAATCGAGCTTTGTTATTTCAGCTGAAAGCTCCTGACTTGTTGCGCCTACGAAGAGGTATGACGTATCAGGCTTTGAATTGTTGTAGCTTTCGGCTTCTTTTTTACAGTTGATTTTTTCACCTCTTGTTACGGCGCCGATAATACCGAAAACGGCAGTGAATACAAGAACAACCGCAAGAACTACAGATAAGATTCTGACCGCTTTTTTGTTTTTTAAGAGTTCCGCTTTTTTTATCGGTTCTATTTTTTCTGACAGCTTCATTTTTTTCACTTCTTTCGTTAATTTTCCATTTTCATTCTAGCTCATATTTGTTGCCAAATTATTGCATTTTTATTGTTTATTATGAAACAGATAAATAAAAATAGTCACAAAAAAACCGACAGAGGAAGCTCTGTCGGTTTTGAGGTTATTTTTATTCTTTACCGAAGGAAAAATCAAGCTCGCCCTTGAAAAGCTTTGTGAAGAATTCAAGGATAACTCTGAAGAAGCGGATGAAAACTGAGAAGCGTTTTTCACTTTCGCTCTTTGTTTTTGCATCCTCATCAAGGTCTGTAACAGGAACAAGAGATTCTGTGTCGGTTGCTTCATCGTATGAATAATCGAGGAACTGAGGATATCTCTCATCAGAGAAAACGGTGAAGTTATCGCGGGTGAGGAACTCATTCATAATTACATCAACAGAGTCGGGAAAGTCAGCGTGTGCGCAATGCTTGATGAACCAGGTTGTTTCGGGGAAGAGGCAGGTTGAAGCGTCAACCTTAAGGTCTGCAGAAAGGAATTTCTTATCATTTTCGCTCATTTTGTTTACGTAGGAATCTGAGAAGACCTTGCCGAAATCCGGTGAGGTTGAGCCAAAGGACGTTCTGTAGGTTTCTGCGAAGAAGTCACTCTGAGCAAGACCGTCCTTTGAGAAGGGGAGGTTGGGAGTGTCGTACTTTGAAAGAACCATAATATCCATACCTGAAGACTTAAGCTCTTGCATTCTGGCGTATGCATTAAGTTGAATTTCCTTGAAGGAATAGATTTTTTCAATAGTGCCTTCGTATTCGGCTTTGAGTTCATCTGTGCCGTAGCAGAGTTCAACTGCTGCATCTACATCCTCGGCGGGACACATAGCCCAGAATGAGGGGAAGGAGCCGTAGGTATCACGGACAAGCCTGGGAATGAGGTTGTCCCTTACCTTTTCAATAATGAAGGAGAGAGTATCAAGACCTATACCGAGAACTGTTGCATAGTTGAGCATCTCAACGAGGCTGAGGATAAGCTCCTGCATAAAGGGGTCTTCAATAAGGTTTTTTGTGTAGATGAGGTTGTTTGCAATGTTTTCAACTGCATCGCTCTGTATTACGATGTTGCCTGAGAAAACAGCACCAATGGTTGAAAGACCCATTGTTGAGGGTATATACATAATAACCTTATTGATTTTATCAAGGTTTTTACCGTTCTGAAGGTAGGCACTGACGATATTACCGCCAAGACAGCGTCCGAGAAGGTTAACCTTTGCAGTTCCTTTTTCACGGCATACTCTGTCGATAAACTTCTCGAGAATTTCTGCGTTATATTCAGGTGAAAGACGCCAATCATATTCGAAGGTAATTCTGCCGCCGGAAAGTCCCTTGTCATATCTTACGGTGTATCTGTCGGTGAGCATATTTCCGCCGTAGCCTGAGCCGTCACTTGCTTCACCGTTTTTGTCAAGACGTACCTCGTCGTAAAGGGGAGCCATAGAATTATAAAGCTCATCGCAGTATTCGTCGTAGTTATCGGTGAGAAGACCTGCTGCAAGCTTTTCAAGGCATGGCTTAAGCACATCCTTAACAATTGCGCCAACATCTGCATCAATGTCATAAATTCTGTTTTCCTCTGACTCAACATTGTTTTTGTAAAGACGGTGACCGTAGCCTTCAATATAAACAGTTATGTAATTTGCTGCTGCACTTACGCTCATAGCAGGAGCCGCTACTGCAAAAAGAAGGGTGAGGGTGAGAACAAGAGAGATAATCTTTTTCATAAAACAAGCCTCCATTGATTACAATTTTGTAATAATTATAGTAGCACAATTAAATCTTAAAATCAACATAAAATTAAATTTTAACAAGAAAAATTGTTACAAAACACATTATTATGTCATTTTTGTTCTTTTAAGACAAAAAGACCCATACAGTGCTCAGTAAGGAGCAGTGTATGGGTTTTTATTTATTGATAATGATTATTCAGCGATGCTTACGCCGTCCATTTCAGCAGGCTGAGCAAGGCCCATAATCTTGAGCATTGTGGGAGCGATGTCGCAGAGCTTGCCGCCCTCACGGAGAGTACAGTCATAGCCGCATACAACGAAGGGTACGGGGAAGGTGGTGTGTGCGGTGAAGGGTGAGCCGTCTTCTTCGTACATCTTGTCAGCGTTGCCGTGGTCAGCGGTGATAAGCATAATGCCGTCCATTTCCTTAACTGCATCGTAAACCTTGCCTACACAGGTGTCAACGGCTTCAACAGCGGCCTTAGCGGCATCAAAGATACCTGTGTGACCTACCATATCGCAGTTAG